>JACZYS010000031.1:0-8239 GCA_022570975.1 Candidatus Zixiibacteriota bacterium
GAGCATCCCAGTCCGGGTCAAGCTTGAGAACCGAGGCGAGAGTGTCGGAAATCGACTCACCGGAGAAGGCCTGCCGTCCGGTCAGCATTTCATAGAGCATTACCCCCATGGCATATATGTCCGTTGTATGATCAACATTGGTAGAGCTGACTTTTTGCTCCGGTGACATATAAGCAAGGGTTCCCATGATAATATCGGTCGAAGTCATCTCACCATCGGGAGTTCCGATTATCTGAGCAATACCAAAATCGGCAACTTTTGCATTTCCCTGACGATCTATCAAGATATTTGTAGGTTTTATATCCCTGTGGATGATTCCGTTTTTGTGAGCATAGTCTAACGCCTTGCAGACCTGAATGAAAGCCTCAAGCTTGGTCTCAAGCGGGATTTTCTTGGAATCTATAACTTCCCTCAGTGAGGTGCCATCGATATACTCCATGACAAAATAATACCTGCCCCCGGCTGAACCTTTATCTATTACCTGAACGATATTGGGATGATTGAGACGGGCTACAACGACTGATTCTCTTTCAAACCGACGAACTATCTCTTCATCAGCAGACATCTTTTTGGAAAGTATTTTGATAGCAACTTCCCGGTTCAGAGAATCCTGAATCGCCTTATAAATGACCGCAACTCCCCCCTGACCAATTTTACCGGTAAGAGTATAGTCGCCAATCTTAACTGTCTTTTGCTCTTGGACCGCCTGGGACAAAATAATATACCTTTTTACAAAAAAAATTAGGGACAGCCAAATAACTGGCTGTCCCTATAATAATCGGCAGAAGTATAGGTTTTATTTAATCATTACCATCTTTTTGGTAAGAGAGCTGTTTCCTTTGGTTAGGCGGTAAAAATAGATTCCGCTGGCGTGATTTTTTCCGTCAAATTCAATATTATATACACCGGTGCTCTGAAATTTATCTACCAGAGTTTCAATTTTCTGACCCAAGATATTGAATACTTCAAGATTGACAATTCCTGACTTAGGCACTGAATACCGGATTGTAGTTGTCGGATTAAATGGGTTTGGATAATTTTGGTCTAAGGCAAAACTAATCGGGAGCCCCTGCTTGATATCATCATTAATCCCTGTGGACAACACAACTTTGACCAGACCCGGATTAAATACCGGTGTTACAGAAACCTGTCCCTGATCATCAACAAGTTCTATTCTGGTCAAAAACCTGAATCCTCCGGTGATGGTTGTATCAAGATTTATGGAATCAATTGGCAAAAAGGCAACCGGAGCAAAATCAGATATTTTAAACATTATCGTAGCTATAAGTCCGTTTGTAGTCGAGATAGTTGGCAATGGAAGAACAATATCTGAAAGGTAAGTAATTCTAACTGTACCGGCATTCTGGTCAACATAGACTGCACCTCCAAAATCCTGAGTCAAAATTGTTCCATCAAACAAAACCGTATCAACCGAGAGGTAACTGTTGTTATACTTGAGCGGAACGGTCAGAGTTGTAAAGGCCAAATTATTATTTGATATGCTAATTTGAATCGGTACAATTTCCCCGGCTACACCGGAGACTGTGTCTACAGAAACAACGCCGGTGTATTGCGAGTACCCCAGAGTTGGGAATGCCGTTAAAACAAAGAGGAACAGCAATACAGATATAACGGTTTTTTTCATTTAATTTCCTTTCAATATCATCAGATTTTTTCCCTCACTTTTTGTTGTCAGATAAAAGTGATTCTTTCCATATCTGATTATTGCAAACAATATGCCTTATTAAGATAAAAACTCATAATTGTCATAATTTGTTTTAAGTTTGCAGATTTTTTTGTAACTGCATATTTCTTAATTAGTTAAAACGATTAAGACCTCATAAAGTTTATTTTTTCTCAAGACAGGCAAAATATGCAGGCAAATATTACTGCCGATTGCCGCATTGAGATGGCAATTTCTTGCATATTCTGTCTATAATAAAATATAGCTAAATGAAAATTCCAAGCAAGCGCTGTTTATGTTTCTTACCGGAAAGCTCAAACAGTTTTCTTGGAATTAGTTGTCAGCCCAGTCAGTTTTGACATTTACGAACATCGTTTTATTGTTTCTCCAGATGAAGAATATTATTTCAGACGGTTTTTCTTCTTCCGCTTGTTCCATCACTGCTTGTAATTCATCAACCGTGCTGATTTTCTGAGAGCCAATTTTCTGAATAATATCACCCCGAAAGAGACCGCCAACATAGGCCAGACCACCCTGTCTGAGTTCTGAGACAACCACCCCTTTAAAATTTTCATCATCCAAATCATTAAAGAGATAGTCTGAAAAAACCATGTCTCTTGCGACAAACTCGATGCTCTTGCTTTCATACTCATTGGCATCTTTAGCCGTGGTCGGTGTTTTTTCCAGTTGGACAAAGATGTTTAAGGTATCCAGTTTATCATCGGCCTGTCTGATAACTTCAAATTCCACTTCCGTGCCGGGACCCATTTCTGCAATACCTCTTTGAAAGATGGGCAGTTTATCTTCTTTGTCTACTTCAATAGGCTGTCCGTTTAGTTTGATTAAAATATCACCGACTAAAATCCCGGCTTTTTGTGAGGGAGACTTGTTTACAACCTCATTGACTATTATGCCTCCTTCGGCATCAATTTTTAAGAAACTTGAGATATCTTCAGTCAGTGCCTGCAGTGAGATTCCCAACCAGCCCCGGTCCCATGTCTCCCGGTTTGGCGGGTCAGCAATAAGTTTTTGGAGCTTAGTGGAAGTAATTATACCCAACAGCGGCACCCCAAATTGTCCGAATGATTCAATAAGTCCGCTGGCATCAATGGATGCCTGAGAAGGGTCCATCAACTGTCCCAATATTCCAATAGCCTGATTGTCCTTGTTGAACAAAACCGAGGTCAACTGCATGGGACTGAAACCCATGGTCAGGTAAAACTCTTCCGGAGATTTTATAACCGATGACACCATGCCAACATCGGCTGCTATGGGAGGTTCAATAAAATCCGGCAGGAGCATATAAAGTGCAATCCAGTCACCTACATTATGACCTGAAGAATTTAAGAATTTTACCGGTTTGAAATCTTTTTTATCTGTTTTAATTTGTAGAAAGCCAATATTGGTAAAGCGGTCAACTCCAAGTAATTCTGCTTCATACTTTTCTCCGTCCAAAGTTTTGATCTCAATTTTTACCGGCTCGGATTTGATTGAGAAGCCTCTCATTGAGATAGATCCTTCGGCACCAATAGAGCTGCCGTTGAAAATAACCATCCCTTCTTTGGTAACAATTGTCCCCAAAAACTGCTCCTCGTGCTCGGCCGAATTCATTCCAAAGGAAACTTCAATGGTTAAATCTACAATGACGGTAAAGTCAGCAATTTTTTTTTCTATTGAATTAAAATCAAAATTTTGAGCGAAAGCGTTATTATTACCGGCTAATAAAAGCAAAGTCAGAAAAACAGACAGAATCAGAATTATCTTAGAATGAATTGATCTTTTTGATTTCACTTGTGAGTCTCACTCTCATTTTTACCAATTGGCAAAACCACAAATCTGGTAGCACCGCTTCGGTTTATTGTTAGAAAAACCTTTTCATCATTCTGCGCTGTTATATCGTCAAATTTTAAAATAAAATTCTGAAATTCATCAATTTTGATATTGTTCACTTTGACAATAATATCTCTGCGTCTCAGACCGCCATCATCTGCCGCCACCGAGCTCTTGACTCCTTCCACAAAAACCCCGAAGGAGTCTTTGAGATTATAATCAATCTGCATCTGCCGGGTGATATCTTTAACCGTAATCCCCCAGCCTTTGCATTCAAAAATTTCACCCTGAAGGGCACCCAGTTCTTTTGATCTTATCTGAAAATTATATTCCTGTTCATCGCGCAAAACTTTTAGCTCTATTTCCGTCCCCGGCTCAATTGAGGCAATGAGAGAATAAAATAAAGGCAGCTCTTCTATGAAGCGGGCCGAAACTTCTTGATTGTTTACTTCCAGAATTATATCACCGGCTTTTAAGAACCCTTCTTCGGCGGGAGAATTTTCATCTATTGATGAAATCAGCACGCCTGTTTTTTGATCCATGCCAAAAAAATCTTCAAGCTCCTGAAGTGCCTGGCAGTGAAGCCCAATCCAGCTCCGGGTCATTTTACCTTCCGTCAAAATAGCTTCGGTGACGGCCTTCACCACATTAACCGGAATGGCAAAACCAAGGTTGTTGGCAAAAAGAGTGGCTCTGGAATTGATTCCAATAACTTCCCCGTTTAGATTTACCAGCGGTCCTCCGGAGTTGCCGGGATTAATGGCGGCATCGGTTTGAATCCAGAGATTATATCTTCCTGTTCTTTCTCCACTTGGGAGGCGGACATCGGATGAAAAATACCTGTCTTTGGTTGAAATAACACCGGCCGAAACTGAACGGGACAGGGCCAGAGGTGATCCCATGGCCAGAACTTGCTGACCAACTTGTACTTTGTCAGAATTCCCAAGTTCGGCAACTTTTATGACACCATTATAATTACTGAGATTCAATTTTATTACGGCGATATCTGTCATTGGGTCACCCCCGATATACTCGGCCGTGACAATTTCTTTATCATTTAAAGTACAGTATATCCGTTCAGCTTTTCCGGCCACATGATAATTGGTGACCACGTATCCATCTTTATGGAAAATTACTCCGGAACCAACTACTGACTGTTTTTCCAGTTCCCCGGTATGATAATTTTTTATGATTGGCTGAATGTGAACCAGAGCCGGCAATACTTTGTCACGAGCGAAGAATATTTGTTCCTGCATATCCAAGGCCGAGTATGAGGTCGGAGGTGAAAGAAGAAATATTGCTAATAGGAATGTGGTCGGTCTCATGCTTTTTTGTCTCCAAAGTTTTAACAAGCTCTTTGGTAATTATAAAATAATGACCTTTAATAGTTGCAAGGAATTATCCCTGAACGGCCATTATTTAGTCAAACATGAGTATAACAGACTTTTTATGTTATCTGCAAGCTGATAATTCTCAAGTAGATACTAATCAACCCAAGAATTTCTGTTTGGCTTATCTTTTCCAGTACAAATCAGCCGAGCCGAGTCCAATTTCAAGTCTAATAATAATTTTGTCATCGGCATCTTCAAACCCGGGAGATTCATAAATATCGTCTTCAATTTCATATAAATCTTCATTATGAAAATCAATTGAGGAAAGCCAGTTTGATCCGTCAACCTCAATTCTGACCGGTACATTTTTTGGGAGAATAATCTCTACCGAGCCAAGCCCGATTTCTAAATCAACTCTAGAGATACCATTGTATTTTCCCCTCAAGTCGATTTCAAAACTGCCAACTCCGCCGTCAAAATTGAATTCATCAAAATTTGCGTTGCCCAAAGAGATTAGTTCAAGCGAGCAGGCACCGGCATCAATATCAATTTCCCTGAGGCGAATAGGATTCTTCTTGGAAAAACTGATAGTGCCTGAGGCGGCACCGACATCAATATTTAGCTCACTCAGTTTAAGCCCGCCTAATTCCATTTCTATCTCACAAGCGCCTATATCAAGAGATAATTCCGTAGGATAGTTTCTTGAAAGAGTTATGTCCCAACTGTTGTCGTCTGTATCAATACTATAATTCCTTTTGTTGTCACTGACTAACTCCAAATAACCGGTTGATCCTTTTTCTTCATAATGAACTTCAGCATCAATTTTCCGGGAATCATACTCAGCTTTTACAATAGCAGCTTCTTCAATATCTTTTGAAATTACTCGGAACACGCCAGCGGCAAGGTCTGCATTTATTACCAGTCTTTTGGCATTTTTTATCTTAACATTCTCATTAATATCAACCCATCTGGGGGTTCTGGCGTAGATTGTAGCAAATGACAGCAAAACAGCAACTAATATTAGTATTAGCTTTTTCATAATTTTCACTCTTTTCATTAAATAATGATTCTTTTGACTATCGTTACGATAGAAAAGGAGAATTGTTTCAAATGAGCTAAAATCGAGAAAATTCCAAGAAACTACTCTAAATCCGGAGTCTTGGGGATTGGCGGTGGGGCCGGGATATAGGACTCATCGGCATCCGGAATATGACTTGCTGTTGACTGGCCAAATTGGCGATATCCAAATTTGCTAAGTAAAACAATCCCGATTCCTGAAAATATCGGAAATGATGAGATTATAATTGAAATGATCAGGAGGGCGACACCGGGTCCTTGATTCTCTCTGAATGCTGAAGATGCAGACCCCAAAACGAATGCCGTTAAATACCACATGCTCATGAACAATAAAACTCCTACCAATGACTTAATCATTTTGCCGGAATCGCCAGTAATTTTTAACAAAACAAAACGACCAATCTGGTTGGAGAAGATAACAATCCCTACAATCATTGATGCTATATAGGCAAGTACGATTAAGGGTATGACAAAAATTCCTATTATGGTTATTGTCACCAGGGCTATTATTGGACCCATCAGCAAGATCATCAAGAAACCGAGCAGAAACGTCTTCAACTTCACCTCATCAAAGAACTGCTCCATATTTTTCATCTGTCCAGGCATCAGGGTGTTTAAGATAAATGCAATCACCAGAAGGAATATTGTAAATGAGGTGACAATAATAATTCCGTTTCCTGAGAACTCAATTAATTTTGGATTTAAAAAATCTGATGTCTCTTCAATATTTCCAAGTACGACTGCCCCTTCTTTTATTATCACATCCGGAGCAGTTATATTTCCGTCAACCTGAGCACCTTCTTTTATCAACACGCGGGCATTCAAGGATTTCACATTCCCCTTAACCCAACCCTTGATAGTTATCATACCCATCGCTATTACATCACCATCGACATACTCATCTTCGTCAACCAGAACACTTTTAGAATATGTAGAAACTTTTTTTTCAACCACGCATCTCACTTCCACGGGAAGATAATCCGAAGTAGAATGTTCTGAAGACTCAACGTTAGTTTGTTCTCCGGAAGCCGACCCATCCCCTATAACAAATACTTCTCTGACAAAATCATAGTTCCACTCGTTGCCGTCTTTGTCGGTAGCAGTCACACCGTCATTGGTCAAATTGATTTCATTAAATATTGTATCTTTGGGGGGTGTATTTGAGTTGTCCTGGGCATTCAAAATCTGGTTAGGAGTAATAATAAGAAAAATTAATACAATAGCGAAGCTGTATATTTCTGATAAATTCTTTTTTATTTCATAGCTTTTCATATTACAATCCTATGTAATATTGAGACAAATTAGTATTGGGCTATAGATACATCTCCGGTTGATGAGGTCAAGACAATTCTTGTGCCTCCTTCGCCAAACTCACCCAATAACCTCTGCCGGCTCATGGAATGGACCGCAATTGGTATTTCAGATTTGATTTCACCCGACAAAGTTTCAATCTTCAGCCGTCCGGAAGCAGAATAAGGAATACTAAATAAAATTTGTCCGGTCGTTGTTTCAACATGATAAGTATTTGAACTGACCATTTCGGTTTCAATTTTAACCGAGCCGGAACCGGCAACTAAGTCAATTGAGCCATTGAGCTGTTTTATATCTATCTTTGCTGATTTTGTTTTCACTTTTATATCCCCTTCGATCCAGTGGAGCTTAATTTTTCCCCTTGTCTGCCTTACCGTGGCACCGCCTATGACAAATTCAGCAGATGTGTTTCCCTGAGAGTTTTTTACATCTATCAATCCGTTAATGCTCAATAGAAGAATATCTGCCGATTCAGTATTGATAGTTACCGGACCGTTGTTATCACTGACAATGATTGTTGAGCTTGAAGCGGAAGTTATTTCTACCGCCCCGCTGTTTCCTTGGATTTCAATATTTCCGGACTGGCCGTTTATAATGATATTGCAGTTGTATGGGACTAAAATGACAAAATCCACATCGCCATAGGAGTCCCCGCCAAACCCAAGAATCTTTTTCCAAAACGACTGACTTCGGTTTAGCATTCTAAGATAATTGGTCTTAACTTTGACATTTTTTCCTTTTTGGCTGACAACAATTTCAATATGGTCAGCAACTTCTTCTGCTTCTTCTCTGTTTGAGGCCTTGACTTTTTTGATTGCTTCAATAATAAGTTTGGATGTCTCACCTCTTTTGACAAGGAGGTCTCCGTTGACATAGTTCAGTTCCAGATTAAATTCTTCCGGGACTACAACAATTTTCTGGTACTGAAAACTGAACTCTTTACAGAATGCAGAACTGCCTGAGATGCTCAGGATGAGAATTATGAAAAAGATATATCTTTTTAGAT
>JACZYS010000031.1:8249-15886 GCA_022570975.1 Candidatus Zixiibacteriota bacterium
TAACCAATCTGACTCCTTGTCTTTGACAGCCTAAATTCCTTTTAGTTTTTTCTTCAACAACTCGCGGGCCCGGAAAATTCTGGCTTTAACCGTACCAACAGGTATACCCAATAAATCGGCTATTTCTTCGTATGATTTATCATCTTTGTGCCGGTAAATGATAACTTCTTTATATCTTTCCGGAAGATCTTCAATTGCTGACTGAATAGTAATATTTTGCTGTTTTCTGACCAAATCCTGCTCAGGGTTATAAGAATTATCAGGAACATCAATTTCAATCGTTCCTTCGCTGGTTTCAATCTTCTGGTCCAAAGAAAAGGCATTTATGCGCTTTTTCCGTAGAAAATCAATAGCTGAATTTGCTGCTATTTTATAAAGCCAGGTGGAAAACCTGTATTCTGAACGGTAACTTGCTAAAGATGAAAATGCTTTCATGAATGTTTCCTGAGTAAGGTCATTTGTCGTATCTCTGTCTCTCACAATTTTGAAGATTACATGGCTTATTGAAGCAGAATGCCTTTCCGTAAGTGTTCTGAACGCCTTCTGAGAGCCACTTAATGCCTCTTTGATGATTTCCAGCTCTTCGTTCTTCAAATATGTCTCTCGTTTAGATACGTAATTGTTCTTTAACAGTTTCGAACTTCAAAATATTGAAAATATTGTCCAAAGGCAATAAACTATTCTGCTCTTTGAGCCAGTTTTATGAAGATGTATCGGCTAAGAATTTAACTGTTCAAATTTTATACAGCCAAATTGATAACTATGGCAACTCTCGGTTATTCAAATTTTATACAATTTTATTGATTGACCTTCAAAATCAGCTCCAAACAATAGAGTTATCATTTTGAAGAGTCGTTATTAGCAAATAACAAGTATTGGAAGAACAAAAAATGATTTACGACTATCCGGAATATTATGAAACAACATTCTCTTTCAGAGATTTAAGGGGTGAGGTTGATTTTCTTAAACTTACCATTGATAAATGTTCTGGTATCTCTGTAAAAAATATATTGGAAATTGGTTGTGGTCCGGCATCGCATGCCAGAGACATTATTTCGCTGGGCTTCAATTATGGCGGATTAGATATCAACTCCAATATGTTAGACTATGCTGCCTATAAAAATAATGACTTAAGAGAGCATATGGAGCTGTATGAAGCTGATATGCGCTCCTTTGAATTTGACAAAAAATATGATTTTGCTTTTATCATGATTGGTTCTCTTTATGTAAATGGCACTGAGGAGATGAACTCACACTTTGATTCTATTTCAAAATCATTGAACAGCGGCAGTCTCTATTTTTTGGATTGGTGTATACAGTTTTCTGATCCGGAAGAGTTCAAGAACTATAATGAGTTTACCATTGAAAAAAATGGGCTGAGAATAAGCTCTCGCTTTGATATCAGACTGCTTGATAAAGAAAGCAAGATGTATGAAGAGATATGGACTATCAATATAAATGACCGGGGAAGGCACAAGAAATTTGAAATGATTGAAAGAAACAAAGCAATCCTTCCCAACGAGTTTAAAGAATTCATCTACAAGAGAGATGATTTTGAAATTGTAGGCTGGTGGAAAGAATGGAATTTTGATAAGCCGGTAGAAATAAATTCCGAAGTTATCAGACCGCTTGTTATTTTAAGAAAAAAATAGTTTTCAATTTCATAACTACAATTTGGATCAAGCTTTTCTGTTTACTCAATCCAATTCTATTCTATTCAATTCTACTCGAAACTATTTTTTTTCAAAATAAATAATGTGATTGTAAGTATCTCCTTTCCGGCTTATATTTTGAACTATGGATATGTTTTTAAAAGAGGACAGCCAGCTTAAATTTAGTACTACATTAGGTAACAAACCTCTTCCTGATCGGATGAGACCGGAGTCACTTGAACTTTTTTTTGGTCAGGAAAATATTGTTGGCTCAGAAAAGCTTATAAGCAAAGCCATCATAGCAGACAATATCCCATCACTTGTATTATGGGGACCTCCCGGTTGTGGAAAAACAACTCTGGCCGAGATAATCGCCAGAAAGACCAAAGGACAGTTTGTCCGGTTTTCGGCCGTAACCAGCAGAATCAAGGAAGTAAAAGCTCTTCTTTCGTCTGCCAAGAATTATTTTCAGCTGTCCGGGAGAAGAACCTTTGTTTTTGTAGATGAAATCCACAGGTTTAACAAGGCCCAACAGGATGCTTTTTTACCTTATGTTGAAAACGGTGATATAATTTTAATTGGCGCTACCACACAGAACCCATCGTTTGAAATCAACTCCGCGCTACTTTCAAGGATGCAGGTGATTTTGTTTGAAAGACTTTCAGAAGATGCTCTCCTCAAAATTCTCAATACTGCCGTTTCTGATGAACAGAGAGGTCTCGGGCAGAAAAATCTAAATATTGAGAAGGGTGCATTGGAATTTATATCCCAGGTATCTGACGGGGATGCCCGGAGAGCTCTTTCATTACTTGAATCATCGGTAAATTATATTGGTGACCGGATAGATTTGAATTTAGAAGATGTTAAAGAAGCTTTCCAAAGCAATGCCGGGTTATATGACAAAAGCGGCGAAGAGCATTTCAATATTATTTCTGCCCTCCATAAATCTATCAGAGGCTCAGACCCGGACGCTTCTTTGTATTGGCTGGCCAGGATGCTGGTCAATGGGGAAGACCCGATGTATGTTCTGAGAAGATTAATTCGGTTTGCATCTGAGGATATTGGATTGGCTGACCCCTTCGCCCTGACTGTGACCTTAAACGCAAGAGACTCTTTTCATTTTTTGGGCTCTCCCGAAGGTGAACTGGCTATCGCCCAGGCGGTCATTTACCTGGCCTGTGCTCCCAAGTCAAATTCGGCATATGTTGCCTATAAACAGGCTGTTTCCGATGCCAGAGAAAAAGGCTCGCTACCTGTCCCGCTGTGGATAAGAAATGCTCCTACCAAAATGATGAAAGATTTTGGCTATGGAGACGGATACAAGTATGCTCATGATTTTGAGGATGCAGTTGTTGATCAGGAGTATTTTCCGGAGAGACTTAAAGGAAGGGAATATTATTCCCCCCAAAACAGAGGCCGGGAGATTAAGATTTCAGAACAGCTCAAAACTTTTAGAGAACTAAGAGCAAAACTTAAGTTAGAAAAATAATAAGAGTCAAAAGAAAATTCAATTTAACTAAAGCGTGTCAAGTCGATATCTACTTAGCGAACCAGCTTCAATTCCAAATAATCTTATTCTATTTTTGAGCTCTTGGTCAACTTTAATGGGTAAATGTCTGTCATATTTCAAATTGAGAGTATCCCCACCCAATTCATCATAAGCTACCAAGAATGAATCAATAATGTTATCTCTTGGACGACGCCATTCTCTAAAGAATCTTACTATTTCCTTTATAGAAAGCCCGCTAGTTGACATGCCACGTTGTTGAATATCATAGTAGAGTTTTTTTAATTCTGTTTTCTTTTTATAATCATATTCCTCAATCCGGCTCATAAAATTGACTTCTACAATTCTATATCCCCGATTTGAAACACTATCCCTATTCTTATAATTGAAAATATTTACATCGCCTTGAGGTTGATATATGTTAGAATTTTCTGTGTTTGACTGAGTTGCCGTTTGTTCTGTTTCATTGCCTTGTTGATAAGAATTACAACTAGATCTAATAATGAAAGTTCCTCCAAGAACGGTTGTCAATAAAGAGATAAAGATTCTCCAAGGTATTTTACTCCCTAAAGTCCTTTCTTCAGTTAACTTTTTCTTCTTTGATGATGATTGGGTTTCATTTTCTGAATATTCTATTTCAATTTTTTCTATGTATGCTTTTAGAACAGATATTGTGTCTTTAATGAAATTCTTATGATGTTGTAATTTGTATTTTTTAGCTTCGACATCATTTGCAATTATATTAAAGCCCGCATTCGTATTCATACGAAAATTATTCTTCTCTTTTACTCCAAAGAAACTTTCTATGATTGTCTCAACACTAATTATGATAGAGTTGCAATCGCTTTCGATTGAGTCCATATTATCTGTTTGAGGAGATAGGTCTTCAAGGAGTGTTATTTTCTCTTGAAGTAATTTGATTTTCTCTTCTTTATTCATGTTCATATATAACTCAATCAATGGTCTAATTCAAACGTAAATAAGTAGAAAAAATCCCACAAAATATTATTGTCTCAATACTGAGAGAATTACTGCCATAAAAGGAAGAGAATATTATTTCCCCCACAACAGAGGCCGGGAGATTAAGATTTCAGAACAGCTCAAAAATTATAAAGCTCTCAGAGCAAAATTAAAATCCGATAAGAAATGAAATTTTTGACTTTCACTATTTCCATGCGGAAATAATAACGGACATAATCAATAGTCCCACCAGATTATATCCGCTGTCAATCATAAAGAGCTTAACCGGGCGATTTGAAAACATATAGTTTGTTAAAGTAAATGTACCGATAAATCCTACCCATACCCACAAAGAAATTCCGATTCCACTGATAATGCTACCGTTTCCCAAATGAGTTATAAACTGGGCTAATACGAAAGACATGATCATCGATGTAAAAAAGGCCGCTATGTAACGAGCCGCATTAATATCCTGGAAATCTTGTTCGGTATATCCGTTTAGTTTCATCCATGGTTTGGCAAACAAAAGCGGTGAATACCATAATGCTCCCAAGATATAATAGACCAGTCCGGCAACTGCTACCATCCAGATATTTAAATTTTGTATTTGAATTTCCATCGTCCCTTCCCGTTTTGATAATTTTTTAAGTTATAATTAATACCGTCATTTACAACAACTAAAATATCAACAAATTTTCTCATAAACCAAATTAATTTTATGTTGCAAAACAAATATGCAAAGGTAATTTCTGAATAAAAAAATGGAGGGATTAATGAAGAGTTTCATCAATAGAATGTATCTGCAGATTCTTTTGGTTTTGTTTTTTATTCTTTTTGCTTTGCTTGCCATTAACCCTATCGACCGTCATGACTGGATGCTTGAAAATCTTCTGGCTGTTATTTTTCTGGTTTTCCTTATTTCAACAAAATCATCTTTTCCTCTATCAAGAATATCTTACACTTTGATATTTATTTTTCTCTGCCTTCATGAAGTTGGGGCTCACTATACTTATTCCAATGTTCCCTATGACGCCTGGTTTGAATCTCTATTTGGAAGGACTTTTAATTCTATCTGGGGATGGGAAAGAAACCATTTTGACCGACTGGTTCATTTTTCTTATGGCCTCCTATTGGCTTATCCAATCAGGGAAATCTTTTTGAGAATTGCTAATGTTCAGGGTTTCTGGGGTTACATGCTTCCTCTTGACGTCACCATGTCAACTTCGATGGTTTTTGAATTGTTTGAATGGGGAGCAGTGGAAGTTTTTGCCGGCGATCTTGGCGTTGCTTATCTTGGGACTCAGGGGGATATCTGGGATGCTCACAAAGACATGGGACTTGCCTCCTGCGGAGCAATAATTGCCATGCTTGTGACAGCCGGAATCAATATTTATCTCCAGAGAGATTTTGCTCAGGAGTGGGCCAAAAGCCTCAAGGTAAAAGAAAAAAACCCTCTTGGCGAAGTAGAGATCAAAAAGCTCTGGGATAAAAAGAAAGACAACCAGTAGCCCTATAATTTCTAAAATAAAGAGTTTATATCCTGAAAGCTTGATTTTTTGAGGGTATATTTGCACATTTTGGGTTAGCATGAAAACTAACAACTTAATGAAAACAGTAGATGACCAACAATAATCCGAAAAAAGAAAGTGTCTTCTTTGACTCTGACAAACTGGTTAAGGAAAAGTTTCTGGCTATTGTCTGGACGACAGATAAAGACTTAGTTTTTACTTCTTCCAGCGGAACCGGTCTTGAAAAACTCGGCCTAAAAAAAGATGAAGTGGTAGGAGTTAAACTTAAAGACTTCCTGGAAGGAACTGATTCTGCAGATGAGATTATTACTAATCATCTCCTGGCCCTAAAAGGAGAGTCGATAACTTATGACTCGATAGTAGCCGACAATCATTATCTTGCTCATGTTCAACCGGCTCACGACTCTCAAGGCAAAATAATTGGCTGTGCTGGAATGGCTATTGATGTTTCTGAGCGGATAAAAGACGAAATTGAACTCAAAGAAAGTGAGGCAATTTTCAGAGAGTTATCTGAGTCAACCAATGCGGCAATTTTTATCTACCAGAATAACTCGATATTGTATGCGAATCCAACCGGATTAGCGATCACAGGATATTCTGATGATGAAATCCGCAATCTGCAACCGGTAGACTTGATTCATCCTGACATGAGAGAAATGGTTGCTGAACGCGGAGCACAGAGGATGGCTGGGAAACCGGTAATACAACGTTATGAGTTGAAAATTCTTACCAAGAACGGCCAAGCCAAGTGGCTGGACTATTCCGGATCACAAATTTTGTTTAAGGGTCAACCGGCTATCATGGGTACGGCACTGGATATAACCGAAAAGAAAAAAATAGAGCAGGCTTTAAAAGAAAGTGAAGAAAAGTTCCGCAGCATTGTAAATACGGCCCAGGAAGGTATCTGGCTAATTAATGGCCAGGCCGTTACTGACTATGTAAATGAAAGAATGGCCCAAATACTTGGTTATTCTGTTGATGAAATGATCGGAAAATCTATGTATTATTTTATTGACCAAGAAGGGAAAAAGATTGCCGAAGAAAATTTCAGCAAGAGAAAAGACGGTATTTCCGAACAGCATGAGTTTAGATTTAAGAGAAAAGATGGTTCCGATGTCTGGACACTTCTTTCTACTAACCCGGTTACAAATGAGAACGGTGAATTTATTGGTGCTCTGGCAATGGTAAGTGATATTTCTGAAAGAATTAAAACTGAAACAGAATTGGAAGAAGCCACAGCACAACTCAAGCATGACGGCAAATCTCTTAGAGAACAGAATATAGCAATGAGGAAGGTTTTGGAACATATTGAAGAAGACAGAAGAGAATACCAACATGTAATATGTGAAAAACTTGACCTGGCAATCGTACCGGCAATAAGTAAGCTTATTGATGAAGCTCCTGAGAAAAGTAAAAAAATGATGGAAACTTTACTCAGCAATGTACAGTCAATTTTGAGTCAGGATATGGATATCTTCAGAGGGCTGTACGAAAAACTGACCCCGAGGGAACTTCAAATAAGCAAACTAATAAGAAAAGGACATTCATCAAAAGAGGTCTCAGATGAGCTAAGTCTTTCGGTTGTAACTATTAATAAACACCGGGAAAAAATCAGAAAAAAACTTGGGCTGACAAATCAGAACATAAATCTAAGCGCCTATCTTACCCTCCACGATTATACGCATTAACTACGCATTAAATACACATTATAACCGTATTGACTTCTTACACTTGTAAATTATATATATACTACTTCATAAAAACCCCCCTCTGTCTCGTCCAAGAGACAGCCCTGCGTGGGGCAGGATTAGTGATAATCCTGCCCTTTTTTTTATTCTTTTGGTGATGCATGAAATATCATTCTTCACCAAAGTCTAAAAATCGAAGATGGACTTGCAATTAGGCCGGCTTGAAGTTATAATTTGGCTCTTGAACAAAGCTAATTTTTATTGATGAGGTTAATAATGAACAAGTTTTTGAATTTGACAT
>JACZYS010000226.1 GCA_022570975.1 Candidatus Zixiibacteriota bacterium
AGGAACCCACGGCGTTCCCGAAGGTGTCCAAGTCCCCGGGCGCCGGATCGGCCGAAACCCGGGCGCTGGAGTTGGCCGCCGAAGTGACGCGGGAAGCGGAGAATGCTTCGGCCAGCCCGGAGCCGACCGAAGCCGAGATTCGCTCCTACTTTGAAGCTAATCAGAAGGAATACATACGGCCTCTATAGAAATAACTGACAGTCTATCCATAAATATCACTCAGAGAGTATCTCTTGTCATTAATATCTTGGCAGACAGTGCGGGTCCGCCGCCGTTACTGGTTGATACGGTTATCATTCCAACTATTCAAGTAGCTCCTTTTGAAAGTAATTTGCTTGATTTATATTTGAAGTCAAAAAATAGTTTAACCCATATGCATCTTCCTTTGAACTACGATGATTCCTTGATAACAATTGATTCGGTAACATCTCTTTTGGATTCTTTTATTTTCATCACTTTTGACTATTCTTATGACAGCTCAAACCAACTCTTAACTATTAATATTGCTTCCAATAACCCGGATTCATTTTTGGTTGCCGGTGAATATTCATTTGCAAAGATATATTTTACGGCGGCAGAACTCTCTGGAATAACAAGTATCCAAAGTGCCCAGTCAGAAGGCGAGTCACCGTTTTTCATAAACACAATCGGCGACACATTGACACCGGTCATAATTCCCGGCCAAGTTTCAAGTTCAATCCCAACTGCCGTTGAAGATGAAAATATCGTTCTGCCGGGGAAACTCTCTTTAGAGCAAAACTATCCCAACCCCTTTAATTTGAGCACAAATATTGAATTTTATCTCCCGAAAGTTTCTCAGATAGAGCTGGCCATTTATAACGTTTTGGGACAAAAAACAGCTGTTTTGGCCAGTGGGGTTTATTCCACCGGAATCCATCAGGTTAACTGGGATGGAAGATTTGACTCCCGTCAGATTGCTCCTTCGGGGATATATTTTTATCGCCTGAAATCTGACGATTTTTCAATCGTCAAAAAGCTGCTTTTGCTAAAGTAAAAATTCATTCTTTCAGCTCACATTCTTTAGTCAATAAACGAAACATTTTCATCGTTTAACCGTAAATTTAACCAGAAACAGTTATAATTTTTAGGGAGAATTACAGATGAAAATCTTTTTGTCATTGATAATTTTAGGCAGTTTTCTTTTGACCGCCACAGTTACTGCTGATAGTTCCGGTCGGATTTATGGTGTCATTACCACCGTGAAAGGTGACACTTTTGAAGGTTTAATTCGCTGGGATAAAAATGAGGGAAATTGGGTTGACATCTTAAATGGTTCAAAAAAAGTTGAGCGAAGTCGTAAAGAGAAAAAATCTAATAGAAAAAAATATGGAAGAGATAAAGATGTTTCTATTGAACTATTTGGTATCAAAATTTCCGGCAAAGGTTTTTATGATTTCCGGTCACAGTCTGACTTAAGATTCGGACATATTAGAAAAATGAAAGTTCTTGATGATGACACTGTTTTACTCACTTTAAAATCAGGACAGGAATTTGAGGTAACAGATGGTTCAACCGATATCGGCTCATCGGTTAGAGAAATAATAATAGAAGATGCAAGTGAAGGTGAAATTGAATTTGTCTGGGAAGATATTGATCAGATTAAATTCTCAGAAGCTCCTAAAGGACTTGACTCAGAATTAGGTGACAGATTATTTGGAACAATTTATACCCGTCGGGGTGACAATTTTACCGGTTATGTCTGCTGGGATTACGATGAGATATTTACAAAAGATATTTTGGACGGAGACGAAAAAGGCCGGAGAAGAAGAATTAAATTCGGGAAAATTGCCTCAATTGAAAGATACAGTTCAAGCGGTGCCACCGTTATATTAAAAAATGGTAAAGAAATGGTCCTGAAAGGGACCAATGATGTCAACCGAAGCAACAACGGAATTATCATCTCTGATCCCGGGTTTGGACAGGTTATTGTTAAATGGGGTGAGTTTGAAAAACTGGAATTTCACCCGGCCACAAATGAGTTGAATTATGCTGATTTTGATGGCGGAAGAAAACTCGTAGGAAAGGTTTATACCGAAGACGGAGATTCTTATGAAGGCACAATCCGCTGGGACAACGACGAAGAATACACCTGGGAAATCTTAGACGGAGAATATCGTAATATTGATTTTGACATTGAATTTAGTTTGATTAGATCTATCGCAAAAAAATCACGCTCCTCATCAATCATAACTGTTCTTGATGGACGAAGTTTTAGGCTTAAGGGGTCAAACGATGTTAACCAAGACAACAAGGGGATTTTTGTGATGCTTGATGATGGCGAAGAGATTAAAATCGACTGGGAGGATTTTGAAAAAGTTGAATTCAGACATTAACTTATAAATCCAGCAGGTAATAAAAAAAGTCGCTTATGAAAATAAGCGACTTTTTTTATTTATATGAAGAAACGTCTTACTGCAAATCGGCCTGCTCTTTTGCTTCTCTTAATGCTTTCAAATGCTCTTTTGCTTCGGCCACATTTGCTTTGGCCTTGGCATTATTTTTGGCAACTCTGACATATTTTTCCCAGGCAGCAATATTGGTTGCATAATCTTCCGGATTCTGTGATTCCACGGCAATAGCATAGTTATATGCGGCTTTGTATTTTTTGTTCTTGGTGGAGTTTTGGGCTGACTTAAATGATGATGCCGCACTTTTGTATTTTCCATTACCAAGATATATCTGCCCCAAAGCAAAATGGGCGGCGAAATTCTTTTTCTTTAAAGAGACAGATTTTTTATATGCTTTGACAGCATCTGCTTTTTTTCCTGTTTTTTGAAATGCTTTCCCAATCATGGAATAAGTCAAATATGTTCCGGCCTTATTAGTGTGAACGGTGGTAAGGGACTCAATAACTTTGGCATATTTTTTCCCACGATAATATACTTTGCCCAGCTCTTTTGTCAGTTCAACTTTATCGGTAGTATTAGCGATTGCGGTGGAATAGGAGGCTTCTGCTTCCGCATATCTCTTAAGGATTGTTTCAACTCTGGCCAGATTGGCAAAAGCATCGGAATTAGTTTTCTCAAGCTCAGTTGCTTTCTTAAACATTACCAGTGCTTTATCATAATCCTTTTTACCAAAATATATAGCTCCAACGTTTATATAAGCGTCAGTGAATTTAGGATCTTCACCAATTGCGGCATTATAGGCTATTTCTGCCCCATCGGTATCACCTTCCTGATTAGCTTTCAAGGCTGCATTAAAATGCTCTTTGGCCTTGTTCTCATCGGCCAAAAGGGAAGCAGCAGAAAACAGAGCAAGAAGGGATAAAACAATGAATATTTTAATTACCGATATCCTGTC
>JACZYS010000227.1 GCA_022570975.1 Candidatus Zixiibacteriota bacterium
TTGCTCAAACCCCCACCAATAATAAAATAAATGACTCATAAAGCAAAATAGTACTACTACTACAATAAATGTTAAGTCTTTCCATCATGTTTTTCAGCTCTCTTATATTTCCGGGGAAATCATATTGGCCGAGGTGCTTTATGGCACTTTGTGAAAGTGCTTTAATCGTGGTCTTGGTTTCAAGGGCAAATTGCCTGAGCCAGAAGTCCGACAAAAGTTTCAGGTCATCTTTTCTTTCTCTTAAGGGAGGTATATTGTATTGGACAACATTTAAGCGGTAAAGTAAATCCTCTCGAAATGTATTGTTGGCCACCATTTCCTCCAAATTTTTGTTAGTGGAGGCAATAATATTACATTCAATATCTTTTGCTTTATCAGAGCCTACCGGTGTGACCTGCCTGGTTTCTACAATACGTAAAATCTTGGCCTGAGCTTCAAGCGGCATTTCACTGATTTCATCCAAAAAAATAGAGCCGTGGTTAGCTTCCAAGAATTTTCCTTTTCTCTCTTTTTTTGCACCGGTAAATGCAGAAGAAGTATGACCAAATAATTCCGCTTCCACCAGCTCAGCCGGTAAAGCCGCGCAATTGACCGGAACAAAAGGGCCGGATGAAAAATTACTGCACCGATGAATCAAATACGCAGCCAATTCTTTACCGGTTCCGTTTTCACCGTAAATTAAAAACCTGCTGGTTTTGTCAGCGGAAAGGGAAATGGATTTTTTTAGTCCGACAATTGACTCAGATTTGCCAATCATCTCTCCGTATATTCTTGACTGGAGGCGGTTTTTTTCATCAAGTAAATTATTTTTTTTTAAGATGTTGTCAATAGTGATAAGAAGTCGCTCCAGCGAGATCGGTTTTTCAATAAAATCAATCGCCCCCATTCGGATTGCCTTAACAGCCGTGTCAATATCTGAATTTCCGGATATCATTACCACCGCCTGGTTCTTGTTATCTTTTAAGATTGAATTCAGCAGATCAATCCCGGAACCGTCCGGCAGGAAAATATCAAGTAGAATAATATCAAATCCGGCGGCAACAAATGATGCGCCTCTGGCAAGGCTTTCAGCTGTTATAACTTCGTATCCTCGTTTATCAAGAGAATTTTTTATGCTGTAGCGTATGTTTTCTTCGTCATCAATTAAAAGTATCCGTGCCATTATTTATTGTGGGAGTCTGATTGTAACTCCCGCTCCTTTTTCTTTGAGATTGTATAGTTCCATACTTCCGCCATGCTCATTTATGATCCTGAAACAGATAACCAGCCCCAGCCCGGAGCCATCGGTTTTACTGCTTGTGTATGGCTCAAAAGGATTATTCAATCTCTCTGTCGTAAATCCGGGACCATTATCTTCAACGGTTATCAGAAAATCCTTGGTGTCGGATGAAAAAGATAGTTCAATTGTGGGATTATCAGTCGATTCAATTCCGTTTTTTATGAGGTTTATCAATACCTGCTTAATTTTGTCCAGATCAATATTTATTTCATCGGGTAGATTATCTATGACAGAAAGGATTAACCTCTTACCTTTTATTTCAGGTGCATACATGTTGGAAATCTCTTCAATAAGATTTTTTGTTCTGATTTTTTTGATTTCAGGCAGCGGCATTCTGGCAAAATTTGCAAACCGGTCAAGAAGTTTTGTCATTCTGTTTATTTCACTCTTTATTGTGCCGGTGGTGGCCTTTATTGTTTTGCCAAAATCCGGAAGATTGTCGCGGTATGAAAGATACAAATCATCGATAGATATCAAAACCGGAGTCAGCGGATTTTTTATTTCATGAGCCAGTTTTTTCCCGACAGCTTGCCAGGCAGCAATTTTCTCAGCCGCCACCAGCTCTTTTTGTGTTTTTTTGATATCGTTCATCATTTTGGTCATTGACTCAGCCAGCATGGAAAACTCACCTTCGTTATATGCAATAACAGGCTCCTCAAAATTCCCCCGGGATATTCTTTGGGACGCGTCTATAAGGTTGTCAATCTCTTTGCGAGCCGAGCCGGTGATTAATCCTCCCAGGAAAATTGCCAGAAGGGTCGAGGCTAAAGAAATCAAAATGGAAATGAATAGTATTTCTCTAAGATGAACAAAGTTTGGGTGGATTTTAAAACTTAGCGTGCCAACATATTCTACCTGCCTTGAGCCCAGCACTGCAACTTGTAACAGGCTGTTATGTTCATACAGGACATTATTTTCCATCGAGAAAAAATTGCTTGAAATATCCGTTTCAATTTCAAAGAAAGCATTGTTTCCAAGTAGTTCTGAAACTCTGGAAGAAAATTCATTCTTGAGATATTTTCCCGCATATAATCGAAATCCACCTTCAGACCCATTTATATAGCAAAGAGTGGCATGGGCACCATCAATTGCATATTCAATTCTTTCCAAAGGTTTGTTTGGATTCTCGGATGGCAAGTTCAACTTTTCACCCAAAAGACCAAGCCTGCTGGCAGAATAAATGACCTCGTTTTCTGAGTTAATTATTTCAAAGAAGTCAAATCCATATGGAGAAAAGTCAGGCATAAATTGTATTGAACTTGTTTGAATAGAACTTTCAAGATAATGATTGGTAGTAATTATTTCTGCAATTTGGCTAAGTTTCAAATATGCTTCTTCATTAAATGTTTCTTGAAAACTGTTAAACTTTTTTAACTGTTCATGAGCAGATTGTTTTTCTTTTTGTATTATGTCATCAGTCGTGAAATGATAGAAAAAGAAAATCAGAATCAGTTGGGGAAACAGAGCCGCCATGATTAAGAAGGCTGTTATCTTGGTGGTGAATTTCATCTCAACCCTCCGGAAAACTTCTCAGGTAACTTGAGCAGAACGAGGGAGTCAAGGCCAATAAAATTATCAGCGTCAAAGACAATATTGCTGATCTTATTTCTTATTTCAAAAAAGAGCCTCGGCCTAAAAAGGGGAAAAACGCCCAGATCTTCAATCAAACTCTGATTAATAAGTTGCTGATAATAATTTTCTGCATCTTCTGTCCTGGACTTAAGTGATGCATCCAGTCTTCCGTTTATCAGCTTCAAGTAGTCGCGGTGGGTTTTTGGAATTCTTGAATTTTTTTTCAATAGCTTTAGCAATGAATCAAGATTCACACTGTAATCTGAATTGTAAATTGGCAGGTAGGCAATGAAGAGATCAGCCTCATCGTCATTTTCCGTTAAAGAGACTTTCAGCTTATCTCTTGAAAGTAAATCTGCAAAAAACTGACCGATTTTTTTTAGAGATTTATGATTGTATGAAATTTTAATTTTGGGAAAGTTTGCTCGATTTTCTTTTATCAGTTTTTTGCCGGCAGAAATATTAAAG
>JACZYS010000228.1 GCA_022570975.1 Candidatus Zixiibacteriota bacterium
ATGTTAGGAATTAATCCTTATATAAAAATGAAATTAAAAAAACATCATAAATGGCTTATAGGAAGTTTCAGTTCATTAATAATTATCTTTATGATAACAATGGGTGTTTTAATGTATATCATGTTTGTTAAGCAAGAATTAAATCAAAATCAATTAAATAAAAAAATTTTCGAGTTAAATGCAAACCTTCAGATAAAAATTGATGAGATTACTAAAAGTTTAGTACAGACAAATGAAATTTTAAATAATGAGCCAAAAATCATCGGCTGCTGTTTCTTAAGAGGTTATACGTTCGCTGTGGGAAACAATATTATCAGAGGCAATTTTTCCATCAAGGATAGTTACTATTCTCTTGGCGTGTTTTGATATATCGGCCTCATGAGTAACGATAATAATAGTATGGCCCTGTTGGTGAAGATCATCAAGAAGTTTCATAATTTCAAGAGAGGTTTTGCTGTCTAAGTTCCCGGTCGGTTCATCGGCCAGAATAATTGACGGATTATTAACCAGTGCTCTGGCAATAGCAACTCTTTGTCTTTGACCACCGGAGAGTTCACTTGGTTTGTGAAGCATTCTATCAGAGAGTTCCACTTTGCCTAAGGCTGATTCTGCCATCTGCACTCTCTCTGTTGCAGATGAACCGTTGTAAATCAGAGGGAGCTCAACGTTGTGAAGGGCGGTGGCTCTGGCCAGAAGATTAAATGTCTGGAACACAAAGCCAATCTCACGATTGCGAATATTGGCCAGTTCATCATCATCTAAATGACTGACATCCTTACCGTTTAAGATATATTTCCCTTGGGTTGGAGTATCAAGACAGCCAATTAAGTTCATCAGAGTAGATTTTCCTGATCCTGACGGCCCCATGATGGCTACATATTCCCCTTTTTCAATTTCAAGGGTAACACCACTCAGGGCGTGGACCAGTTCTGATCCCATTTCATAAGTTTTCCAAAGGTTATTTGTGCTTATTAAAGCCATATTATTTCTTCTTTTCTTTTTTAGGTTTTTCCAATTTGACCGGGTCGCCATCTTTTATACTTCTCAGGGCTTTATATGGTCCGGAAATGACCGTATCTCCTGCGGAAATTCCAAAAAGTATTTCCACGTTTCTTTTATCAGCAATTCCGTTATCCACTTCCATGAAGAATGCTTTACCATCTTTTATTATGAAAATTCCTTTTGTTTCAAGAATTTTTGTTTCTTCATCATCGTCTTTAGATATTTCATCTTTCATGTTACTATCAGCGGCATGAACTTCGGAAACTGCCGATTGGTCTTCTTTTGTCTTTCCCATTCTGACATTATTAAGCGAATCCATGTTATAATTTCTAATTACAATAGCACTATATGGAACGCTGACAACTTCGTCTCGCTGGTTAGTATTTATCTCAACGGTGGCGGACATTCCCGGCCGGATAGTTACATTGGGGTCTTCAAATTCAATTCTTACTTCAAAGTTCGTAGTCTGGTCATTTGATCCGGTTTTGGAAAAAATGGCCGTATTTCCAATCTCTACCACCTTACCGGTGAAGATCGTATCCGGAAAAGCATCAACTTCAATAGATGCCGTTTGGTTCATTTGGATTTTATTAATCTCGGTCTCATCGACTTCAACTTCGACTTCAAAAATTGACAAGTCACTGATAATCATCAGAATTTTTCCCTGAGTAAATGCCGTCTGAGCGGCGGCAATTTCACCAAGCTCGGCCTCCAGAAAAGTTATTATTCCGTTCATCGGAGCAACAATTTTTGCCTTGCCCAGATTATCCAGATTTTTTTCGTAGCGAGACCTAAACTGATCAGTCTGGGCCAGATAGGCCTCGTAGCTTGATTTACTATTCAAATAAGAATACATGGCGTTGTCCAATTCTGTCGCCGAGCTGAGCTTGTTCCTGTGAAGTTCTTTGGTTCTGTCGTATTCTTTTTCCGCTTTTTCCAAAGAGGCTCTGGCACCGCTTAGTCTGGCCTTGACTTCGTTCATAGCATATCTCCCCTGATCAACATCGGAGCGGAGCTGCACCGTGTCCAAAACTACCAGAAGCTGGCCTTTTTGAACATCGTCACCTTCTTTAACAAACAGTCCAATAATCTCACCGTTTATTTGGGAAGTAATATCAACTTTTGTTCTTGGCTGAATTCTTCCCGAGGCGGAGACTTCCTCTTTCAAATCTCTAATTTTGGCTATTCCTGTTTTGACCTCAACGGCCTTGTCACTTTTTAAAGTCAAGTTGGCAACTATGATTGCTGCTACTACCAGAATGCCTATTATTATAAATATTTTCTTTTTACTCATTTTCTTCTTTTTTAATTCCTCTTCTAAGTCCAATATAGCAGGAAATTACATTTTTCCCATTGAATTTTCAAGTTGAGCAATTGCCAGATTATAGTCAAAATCGGATTTGATTAAAGACTGCTGGGCCTCTTTCAACGAAACCTGAACATTGAGTAAATCCAAAATTGTAGCCGAGCCAAGATTATATTTCTCTTGCGTTATTCTCAAATCCTCGGTTGCCGCTTCCACGTTTTCGGCGGAGACAAGTTTGGTCTCTTTCAGTCTTTCAATTTCCAAAAAGGCAATTTTGACATCACGAGTTACCGCATTTCTTGTATCAGAAAATGCAGCCCGGGCGTTGTTTCTATTTACTTTGGCATTACTTAAATTTCGCTCTCTTGAAAAGCCGTCAAAAATGTTCCATGAAACATTTATGCCAATAGATTGTGACTTTGATGAAAAATCAAAAATGAGAGTGTCACCCTGGGTTCCGCTTGATGTACTATAAGATCCAAACAGAGAAAGTTTTGGCAAATAGTCTGCTTTTCTTGAACGGACAGCATGTTTTTGTGCATCAACAGATTTCTTTGCAGAGAGTAAGCCCGGTTCGTGCTCAAGCGCAAAGCTAACAGCATCATTTAAGCTGCCGGAATATTCTCTGACGTTATAGTCACCTGAAAAAGAAATATCTGAATTTGGGTCAATACCAATTGTATATGCCAGTCTTGCGTGTGTTTCCACTACTCCGTTTTCTGCAGATAACAGGGCGAGTCGGTCATTTCCAAATCTAACTTTTTGCTTTAAGACATCGGATTTTGCAGCCGAGCCTAAATCAAATTTTGACTGAATCAGCTTAAGCTGTTCTTGGCTTCTTTTGACCGCCTCTTGCTGAACAATTACATTTTCCTTTGTGGCCAGATAGGCGTAGTAAGAAACTTTCACCGAGTAAATCATCTGTTGCTCAGAATTCAGTACGTCCAGATGGGCGGATGAGCGGGCTGCACTGGCTCCGAAATAGTTAAACCAAACCGAGGGATTAAAAA
>JACZYS010000032.1:0-12740 GCA_022570975.1 Candidatus Zixiibacteriota bacterium
AAGGTGTTCGCGAGGGGTGGAGAGCCAATCCATGTGCCTGCGCAGCTGAAACGTGGGGAACTGGACCTCTATCAGGCGAAGCTTCACAATGCGATGGAACGGCTGGAAGTGCTGGCTGTCTCTGGCGGCGTCGCTGCCAACCTCCACCTTCGACGGCAGCTCGAAAGATGGGCACGCGAGCAAGGTATCCGGCTATGGCTCGTTCGGCTGGAGTTCTCCAGCGACAACGCTGCCATGATTGCCGCTGCCGGATTATATAATTATGAGTTGTATGGAAAAGGGGAAATGATTGCCAACGCCATCCCCTCGCTTAAACTTACATAAAAAATTATTGAGGACTTAATCTTCGGTTGTCGGTCTTAACTCACCGGCTATATTTGTTTTCAAGAAATAAATATCTTTTCCACCGGCTCCAAATGACTGCGTATATCCGGCGACTGCAAAGCCGTTGTCGGCGGTGTATATAATTGAATAACCGACATCGTTGACACCTCCCCCATAACTTTTGTCCCAGAGCATGTTTCCTTGACTATCCAATTTGTAGAGGAACAAGTCACTTCCACCAAAATTAAGATTATAAATTGCCCATCCACAAACAACATAACCGCCATCAAAAACTTCCACAACAGAATAAGCCGCTTCTCTTTTTCCGTTGGGAAAAGTCTTTTGCCAGATCAAATTCCCCAGAGAGTCAGTCTTTATAATGTATGCTTTTGAAATCCCACCGTCGAATGAATCCGATTCACCAACTATCAAAAAACCCAAGTCTTTGGTTGATATAATTTCGTGACCAACATCGTTACCGCTTCCTCCGTAACTCTTTTCCCAGAGAAAGGTGCCTGCAGAATCAACTTTAACCAGATAAACATCACTGTTGCCGGCACCTACTGATTCTTTATGTCCGCATATGGCAAAGCCTTTATCACTGGTTCCAACTAATGAATGACCGTACTCATTATTTACTCCGCCAAAAATCTTTTTCCACTCATACAGACCTTCGCTGTCAAGTTTGAGCAAAGCCAAATCTGAGCCGCCGTTTGAAGATGATTCCCAGCTTCCCGTTATCAGATAGCCTTTATCTGAAGTCTGAATAATATCTTGTCCAATTTCATTTTCAAGCTCCCCGTAGGTCTGTGACCAGATAATGCCGCCACTGTCGTCAAGTTTATAAATGAGCATATCCGAGTTTGCCGACGGTGATGCCTTAAATTCACCGACTAAGAGATAAGTATTATCTGAGGATAAAATCACTGCGAATGGAGTTTCATGAAATTCATTTTGAATTTCCTTTGTATAAATTATGCTTCCAAAAGGATTTGTACGTACAACAAATAAATTATTTGCTCCAAGAGAATCTTCTTTACTACCGGCGATAAAATATCCCAGCGGGTTGGTCTCAACAATATCAAAACCAATTTCATCAGCCTGAGTACCAATATAATTTGTCCATGTATCCTGAGGTTTCTTATTATTTCCACTGTTTAAAGTTTTCTCTGAGTCGTCACATGAGACAAATGACATAAGAAAAGAGGCCAGAAGAGTTATGGCAATGCGATATGAATTTTTCTTCTTCATATACTTCTATCCTAGATTTATAACCAAAAACAACAATACTCCCTTTATCAAAAAATAGAGGGAGCAGAGAGACAAGAATTTTTTATACTTAACTATAAATTTCGTTTTGATTGCATTTGCAGACACCGGTATTGGATGTCCTGAATTTCCAAGCGCCAGATTCTGTTTTTACAGATTTGACATACTTAATTCTCTGCACCGATTCCTGACAAACAGGACAAGTGGACAGGTGAGACTTTTTGTTCGCTTTATCAGCAAAACTTTGTTTTTTGGCCATATTATAAGACCTCCTCTATTTCAATCATTTCATTATCTGTTTCTGCCAGCTTCTTCTTTACTTCAATCAGAAGCTCGGTCGATTTCCAGATAAGATTAAACTCTTTATCTTTCTGGAAAGTTCCGGCAGCCAGATTAAAATTTTCAAGTGCAGAGCGGTAATCTTTTTTCTTCAAATTTAAAAGAGCCAGACAATATGACTTTTCAAAGCGGTTAAGCATTGGATTTCTCCTGTTTGGAAATAATCTCTTCAGCTTTTTTCAGTCTTTTTACATAGGCCCCGGTCAAGTAACCGTTCTGTTTGAGGTAATATATGATATAAGCCGACAAAATCAAGGCCTCTTTATTTTTCTGCAATAAGGCAGATTTTAGTGAAGAGTCTAAAACGGACATTATATGTTTGCTGTTGCCGGACAAGTCTTTATAAATATCTGCTACCCTGTCCAAATATTCTCCGAATTTACTGATTGTGTCTGAATTGCCATTTTCAATTTGCTCTTCCGGTCCCCTTTTGAGTACAAATTTTCTCGATTTATGTGTCACTCCGGCAAATTTTGTCCACCGTTCAATTTCATTAATTATCTTCTTATCGGCAGGTGAACACTGGTCACCAACTTGGAACCCCGACTTTATCTCTGAGAGCATTTTGCCAACCCTGCCGAGTTCACCTCCGGAGAGAACATTCTCATTGAGCCAATTATTATGCTCGGCAAACCAGTTTCCGATTTCATCAGTTACCTCTGAACCATCATCATTTAACCGGGCTATATCATCGAGGCGGTTTACTCCGTCTAATACTGAAAGGCGGTCTTGTTTGAGATTAACAACCTTTTGTAAAAATGATTCAATCAATCCTTCCAGTGATTTAAGCTGCAAATATTCGCTCAATCTGATTTCTCCAGAATTGTAGTCGTCAGCCTGCTTTTACTGTTAACCGTTGATGAGCTGTCATTGAGATAATCTTCAAAGAGCCCGGCCAGGCGGTTGACCATGTCACCGATTTCATTTGATTCCGGCTGAGTTGAAAGGTCAGCTTCTTTAATTATGCCAGAAAGCATCAGCTTTGAGATGGTAACTTCAGTCTCCTCTTTACCAATTTTGCTTCTTGAGATAATTTGCTTGATACTTCTTTGTCCGTTGACTAAAGACATTATATTCCATTCATCAGAATATAAACTAATATTTCTGTTTCTATCTTTTTCAGTTGTTGAAATTTCCAAAACTATCTCTTCACCGGGAAGCATATCTTTTACCAGTTTCATCTCGTCAACTCTTCTCAATCCTTCCATAATCATGTTTTCCACAGATATTGAGACGGTAATTTCTTCTTCGGTCGGGAACTGGTCCTGATAAAATTTAAATGTTCCTGATTCCCACGATAATAGAGAGAACAGTATATTTTCTATCTGCTGCATGATAACTTTTTCCAGATCGGCCCGGTCAATATATCCTCTACTGATCAAGATATCACCCAGCCTTTTGCTGTTTGCAGACTTTGACTGAATACTTACCGTTTCTTCCAACTGAGTTTCGGTTATATTTCCTTTTTCTTTTAAAAGCTGCCCCAAGTGATAAGTCTGGTTTGGGCCGTATCCATAAATGATTTCGCCATCTTTAAAATATATCATGACAATTGAATCATCTTTTTGAATACCAAGGGTGCCGGAGTTTTTTCCCGATGCTATCAGTTGAAAAATTTCTGCCAGATTAAAATTTTCAATCTTTCCCTGCAGGTCTAATTCCATTTTAATTCATCCAATCAACTAATTTGTTTATGTAACTTCTTATTTAACAATACTATAATCTCAATCGGCATTAACTTAACCGGAAAATCCATTTATGAATAATTAGTTAAGCCTTCCAATTTATGACTCAGAATAAGCATTGTAAAACAGGCCGTCAACATCAATTTCTGTTGTGAGTATCTATCAAAATTCCAACAAATGAACAAACGGTGTAGAAAATTTTGGCAGGTTGTTTCCTATTTGCTCACTTTGCTGACGGCTCAAGAAAATACACAGATTATCAATCGTTTAGCCCGATACTTGTAAATACAAAGATTCAATTTGTTTTGGAGGCAGAATTGAAAGGTAATAATCTACTCTTTGATAAAATCAGTGACCCAAATCTTCAACGTGAATGGCACCAATATCTGGCTCTGATTAGAGCATCAATTGAAAATCTCAAAAACTTGAGACATTCAGATATCGAAGACGAAATGAAAGATTTCAATTATTTTGAAGCCGTCTTAGAATTTCTTGATGCCCGCGATGAGGAAAGAACGTACTTCTGGGATACATTTATCAGACCGGGCTCCCCGGACAAGAAATTTGGACAGCCCAAAGTTTCTATGCAACCTGAAGAATCTGAAGACACAATCAAGCAATAACTCCAGACATTTCCTATCTACTTGATTGGTGCTGAAGACATATGTTTTATAGTCTTTAGTTTCTTTCTCTTGGGGTGTTTTACCGATGGAATAAAGAAGTCGGCTCCCTCTTTTCTGCGCATCCTGACAGTGTAATCCTGACACCCCTGGCATCTGCGTATTTTACCCAGAGCCTCTTTTGTAATCATTCTTTTTTTGTTATGGGTTGGTGAAAAAACCGGCTCACCAATAATTTTGTATCCCTTAAAGGGATCATTGTCGTCGTTGAATTTGACCCCGCCAATTATGTTGTTGGTACCGTCTTCATATAAAGTAGCCCCCGGACATTCAATAAAAATGTAGTCGTCATCCGGTGGTTGTTCATCGATAAAGAAATCTGTCTGGATCTCTTTTGAATTACACTGAGAACAGAGCCAGAGGCCGTTATGTTCAATAAGCTCTCGATTACAGTTAATACATATTTTATCTTTAGCCATTACATTTATCTCCAAAAGCGTGAAACCTCGCCCCATTTTGTTGTTTCACTTATTGATGATAGAGATTAATGCAAGCACCTTGCCAAGACCCATTGGGATTATAAGTTGATGACTGTAAGGGGTTTACAGATTATAGGCCAGATATATTTTACCGAATATTATAGGGATATTCCGGCAGGTATTGGGATTCTTATGATTTAGCTAAAAGAACGGCCGAAGAGAGCAGGACAGATATCATCAGAGCTGTCTGGAATGGAACCGAAGGGGCGCCTATGATGATTATTATAGCCAGAATGGCGGCTATGACGGCGTATTTTAGAATCTTAAAGATAATTTTCGTGATACTGATTATCAGAAACAGAAGCAGGGCAGCCAAGGCCAGATAGTATCCGGTTGCGACCGACTGGCCATATTCAGAGCTTATTTTTGCACCTGTTTCAGTTAGAAACATTATCATCTCTTTTGAAAGATAAAAGAGGGTGACAGCCAGCTCTGATAATTGTGATAAGAACTGTTGTTCAAAAATTGGTTCCATAAATTATCCCCGAGAAGTATACTCGCTCATTTGGGAATATACTTTCTTGATTGCTAGTTGAAAGATAATAAAATGTAGTTAACTAATCAAGGAATAATTGAAGAACAATCGCTGTTTTACCCTTTAAATAAAAGCAAAAGCGAGCTTGCAGTTACTGTTACCGGCAACAATGCAAAGAAGCTATAAGGGACAAAATAAGATGCAATAAATGCTAATACCAATGATGGTATGACCAGATATTTTATTGTGGAAAAAGTTAATTTTGCAATCCGGGAGACTATAAAAAGTATTATGGCTGAAGACATAATATAAAAAGCCGTCAGCCCGTTTTCGCCGAAGTTTTCAAGAATGGCTCCTTTTATAGCTTCAAATATATTTGAATACTCTTCAGCCTTGGCGGTAGCAGATTCTGCGAGCTCTTTTACCCGAGCAATCAGATTATTATCAAACATCGTAATCCTCTATATCCATTTCCTCTTCCTCCAGCGGCTCAATTGTCAGAGTTGATTCACCTACTCTGGTCAATCCTTCCATCCTCTGGGTAAGGAAATTCTTCGAGGTTATCCACCGGTGAGAAACATCTAAGATTTCATCCTGGTCAAGTTCACTCTCCCAGTCCAATATAAGCTGATCTATCTGCTGGCCACCCACGGTGAGGTCATCCATTGTCAGAACAAATTTTACTCTCATAGCCGAAACGTCCCATTTGAAGGTTAATTCTTCTGTTCTTCCTATTCCTTTGCAAGGAGGATGCCAGTAAATTGGAAATAGTTGGATGGGGGCTTAAACCATACAGCAACAATGACCTACGCTATGAGTTATGGCGAAATTCAGTCTTCTTAGAGAGTCTGACCGGGTGTTTATAGGGGATTTTCCCTATATTATGTTGATTGGAGATTAAAAAAAATCCCGGCAATAAGGGCTATTGCCGGGGAAGTTCGTATTTTGGATCTTTCCTCAAAATGCTCTGCTATTTTAATGCTGTTTCATTTTGAAACCAAATTGGTGGCTTAAAGCGTGTGAAGAAATAAGCTGTGATTTCAGTTCTGTCTTTGGATCACAGACAAAACAATTCATTTTGAAACAATTTTTTAAATCAGCAGAGCAACTGATTTCTTATCCGCAAATGGCCAAATTCCTTTTTTGTCCAATCCGGATATTTCAAAACCAGTTTTGGGTAATATATTTACCCCTCTTTTATTCCATATAAGATCCTCCGTTTAATTAGTTTTTGCCTCTCTGGCGATATTATATAATTATCAAATCTGAGCACAGGGACGGTTTATTGTTTATTATAGTCAGTGAGGTTTAAACATTGAAAGTAACCTGGTATCTTACTCTCAGACATAGATTAACAGATAGCGCAACTCCTGTCAATAATTATGGTCAAAAACGCCATAATTGCGCCTTCGAGTCCGACGTCATCCTCGTGAATTTAGGGAATCTAAAATCGCCTTGTGGGTCGCAGGTGTCCCCACCTGCACCAGTTTAGATTCTATGAGCAAATTCAGAGCGACTTGGGCGGAGATAGAATAATAATCTCTCATGAAAATTATGTTCCCTTGGGTCAGGATCCCCTTACTCCCGACCGACAAAACTTCGCAGTTAATAAACCGGCTAAATGGATTACTTTAACTTATTTTGCCGCGATAGGATTTGTCAAGAGTTTTTTCCTTGACAAATTTCAACTTCCTGCGGTTATTTATTAATACGTACGATTTGTCTAAATGAATCAATAAAGGTGTTGGATGAGGATAGGTATATCAATTCTCGTTATAATGTTGCCGTTGCTACCGTTAAGCGGTTTTTCTGCCGTCCTTAATGTGCCCGGTAGTTATGCCACTATCAGCGATGCAGTATTAGCAGCGGGTCAGTGTGACACTATTTTGATCGACTCAGGTTCATACGCAGGTTCCGGGTTCAACAATATTACACTCAATGAAAAGTGTCTCTCAATAATTTCTGCTTATGGTTCTGAGAAGACTTTTATTGATGTAGAAAATGAGCAGTTTCTCTTTGTAAGCGACTCATCTGGTTTGGGGAACGGAGATGTATATTTGGAGGGAATCTCTTTTTTCGGTGGCGACTCAACCTGGTATTTTCAAGAAATCGGAATAGAATATGGGATGAATGGGAGTATTAGCATGAAGAAATGCAGTTTTGCTCGATTTTTTTATACGATTCAGGACTTTTCGATTGGAGGAACTGGTTCGATAGATTCTTGCTTTTTTCTTTCAAATTCAATTTCAGTGGTTGTAGGTGGGAATAACGCCGGAGTTTGGTCACTCACAAATAATTTATTTAATAAAGCAACTGCAGATTTTGAGCATTTGCAATCCAATGCCGTTATCTCCGGAAATATTTTTGCATACAATGTCCCAGGTATTTTCCTTGTAGGATCAAATAATTTTGACGTAAGAAACAATCTCTATTATAACAACGGAGTAGGCATAGGAGATTCATGGTTCACAAATGGTCTGATAATGTATTGTCAAAACTTTTACGGTAATGACAAGAATACAGATTATTTTACACCAGGTGACCAGATTGGGACGAATGGGAATATTTCCATTAACCCAAAATTCTGCGATACCATGCTCTCGACAACATCGGTACTCTCAACATCCCCCCTCCTACCGGAAAACAATGAATGCGGCGTTAATATTGGTAACGTGAGTATGGGTTGTATCTGCGCAGATTTGGACGGTTCAAATGAAATTAATATCGGTGATCTTACTTCGTTTGTAAATTATTTATTCAAAGGGGGAGCCGACCCAACCCCTTTGATTGCCGCTGATATTGACGGAACAAATGAAGTTAACATTGCCGACCTGACCGCCTTTGTGAATTATTTCTTCAAAGGCGGACCCGCACCAAAGTGTTAGGGTGCACAATATCAAAATGAAATTGGAGAAGGTGGAGCACTGTCCGCCCACAAAATATGGGAAATAACCCTACTCCGTGCTTGAGATGACTTTTACTCTGCCGGTGGATTTGACGACAGACATTGTCTGGGTCGAAGAAATATCTTCGGTCTGAGCCATTGTCAAAATAGTTCCGCTGTTTGTAAACTGTGCCGAACCGTTGGGTAAGAATATCAAAACATCATCGCCCAAATCATTATCAAAAAATGTCACGTTGGGTGAAATAATATTTACATTCAACACCGAGTCGCCGGAATCATATCTGAAATTGGACGGGTCTTTTGTGTCTTTGAATAAACTATATTTTAGTTCACTTCCCTGATTGCTGTTATTGAAAGTGCCGTTAAAATATACGCCGTATTGCGCCTTCTCAGAAATTGCCAGTGAGCGGGCCAGACGGATGGTTGAGATAAGTTCTCTGTTGGCTGATTTAAATTTCCACCGCTCCATGGCAATGAAAAAACGGGGTATGGCCATAGCTGCCACCACCCCAACAATAACTACATAAATGAGCAGCTCAATCAGGGTTATTCCTCTTCTGTTCGATATTTTCATAAATGATATTTCCATATTTGAGTTCTTTATTTTAGATTAATGAGCAATTTTCAGACCTGATAGACATTTTTCCTGACCCTAATAATTGTCCAAAAACATATGTTTTTGTTTAATTATCATCGATTCTCAGGCTCAACAATGGGGCAGTTCCAATATTTTGCACATCCATTCCTATAATAACTTTAGTCTCTCCGGAAAACCCTGCTGAGCAGGTTTACAAATGGCAGATTTTTCTTGTTATTGAAGTTCTTAATCTTGAACGAATAAAGGTGGAAAGCAAAATTGACTGAGAATGAGATTAAAAAAGATAACTCTTACCATATAGCCGCTTCAAATATCTGTGTCATTGGTGCCGGGTTTGTCGGTCTGGTAACGGCCAGCGGGCTGGCCCAGTTTGGTCACAAGGTGGTTTGTGTTGACACTGATAAATCTAAGATTGATGAACTGACCAACGGGCGCGTCCCTTTTTATGAACCGGATTTACAACAATTGGTCAGAGATAATCTAAACAAGAAAACTATATCTTTTTCTGATAATCTTGCTGACTCTGTAAGAGGTAAAGATGTTGTTTTTATTGCTGTCGGTACGCCCTCCGGGGTTGATGGCCGAGCTGAACTTTCAAATATTGACTCTGTTTGTCGTGAGCTGGCGGAAATTTTATCCGGTAAAGAGATTCTGGTACTAAAAAGCACCGTCCCTCTTGGCACCAGTGAGCGAGTAAAAAAGATTTTTGAAAAGGCCGGCAAAGATGCTCCTCCGGTTGTAAGTTGTCCGGAATTTTTAAGAGAAGCCAGAGCCGTGCATGATTTCTTTTACCCTTCCCGCATCTTGATTGGCGGAGACAACGATGACGCAAAAAAGAAGATTGCGGAAATATTTTTAAAAGGAGTCAATGCCGCCGTGCCGATTGTAAGCACGGATAACAAGACGGCGGAACTTGTCAAGTATGCGGCTAATGCTTTTCTGGCGACCAAAATTGGATTTGTAAATGAGCTGGCCGGTTTTTGTGATTTGCTTGGAGTGAATATAAAAGATGTCTCTAAATATATTGGGATGGATCCAAGGATAGGGACAAAATTTATGGAGCCCGGTCCCGGATGGGGAGGCTCATGTTTTATGAAAGATTTATCTGAACTTATGGGTCTGGCAAAAACCAAAGATTTTTCTCTCTTGATTACAAATGCCGTGCTAAAAGCAAATGAAAAACAGTTTGAGCTGGTTTATGAAAAAGTCTGTGAGCTTCTATCGAATATTAAGGACAAGAAAATTGCCGTGCTGGGACTTGCCTTTAAGGCAGAAACAAGTGACATGAGATACTCCCCGGCAATTCCTATAATAAACAAACTGTTGCAATCAGGTGCACGGGTAATTGCTTATGACCCCAAAGCCTCTGAAGGGGCAAGAGAATTTATACCCGGTATTGACCTTGCAGATGATGCTTACAAAACTGCTGAGAGCGCTGACTGTCTTTTGATCTTGACCGAGTGGAATGAGTTCCGCTCGCTGGACTTAGAAAAACTGGCCGAAACAATGAACAGTAAGAACATTGTTGATGCACGCAACCTGCTTGATCCGGCCCTGGCAAGAAAATTGGGTTTCAAATATATCGGTATGGGACAAAATTAGATTTTTGAATATGCTGAACCTAACTACATGGGTTACAGTTTAATCAATGCATACAAGTAACATCAAAATAATGAAATATAATAAGACTTGGGTTAATCAAATGGTTCAAATTTTTTAATTTGTGCTTAGGGACATATTGAGTTTATATTCTCAATAATGAATCCAAAAACAAAAAACATTCTGAGTACTTCAATTAAGACAGCTCTGGTTATTGCAGTTCTGTATTTTGTTTCGTTAAAGCTGAATGAAAATTGGAATGAAGTAATCAACTATCAATGGACAATAAAATGGGACCTCCTGTTATTGTCTGTTGGGTTACACTTATTTACTTTTCTCCTTTTTTCCAGAGTATGGTGTAGTTTAATGAAGGGATTTGGTCACTCCGTTCCTTTGAAATATGCGTTCAAAATTAGCTATCTGTCAAATTTGGGAAGATATATACCGGGGAGGTTCTTTCAGGTAATCGGCATGGTATATATTGCCAAGCAAATAAATATTGAAAAAGAAGTGGCGGTAGCTTCATGGGGTATAGCGTTGATGTTTGCACTGCCGGCTTCTTTTCTTGCCGGTTTCACCTGTATTTTATTTCTACCGGAGATTTACCAGTACTATGATAAACTGGGCTATGGGATATATCTTATTACATCTATAACCTTCATTGCATCCATGCTAATAATTTTGAAACCAAATCTTTCTCTTAAGCTATATAACTATGTTCTAAAATTTATGAATAAACCGGCCATCACTTTTGACATGCCTGTTAAGGATGCATTAAAAATATATTTGGGATATTATATTTGCTGGATAGTTTATGGAGTTTCTTTCTGGCTGTTCGTAATTTCAATTACTACCACTGAGGGGTTTCCAATATTGGGCGGTGTTGCTGCTTTTGTAATTGCTTATCAAGTCTGTTATCTGGCCATGTTTACTCCCGGAGGATTGGGGGTAAGAGAACTGGCCATGATAACAATCATCACGCCATATTTTGGAGTTATCTCATCAGGAATTGCAATAGCATCAAGAATCTGGAATCTGCTGGTCGAAATTTTGGCAGCAACAATAGCATTTTTCATTAAGATTAAGAAATAGACAAAAACTGCAGCGCCTCTTCTCATCCCACCGCAAGCGGATGAGTCGCTTGCAGAAACAGAAAAAAAGAACCCAAATTGAGCAAAAAAAAGAACTTGTATTAGCTGAAACTGTATCTTAAGTTAAATGCAAATATGTCCAAAATCTTCTGAAGACATACAAATCATATAACTTTTAACACTTTTAACGGAGTGTTTATGAAACAGCTATTACTTCCTCTTGTTCTTAGTGTCTTTTCACTCCCTTTATTATTTAGTTCAAGTTCATTTGCCAGCGCCCGGGAGGCATGGAAGAGTCTTCACGATTTAGATATAGAAAAAGCCAGAGAGCTTTTTACAACCGAGTTGAGCAAGAATTCAGATGATCTCACCATGATAAGAGGCAGACTCATTACGGCCTATTTTGATGATGACCCTGAAACTTATTTTAAGATGATCGAAAACATTATTGCCCTTGACCCGGACAATATTTATCTCAATCCAATATTTGAAAACACGGCAGCAGAATTAGCAGAATATGCAGACCAGTATAAGAGCATTAAAAAAACAGGTGAATCTTATATCAAAAGTTCCGACGGAAACATTGCGTATCTTGGTGAATTGTTACTTGAGAGCTTTAACACCCACGCCAATAAAGATGCACCCAAAGATTTCATCAAGAAGCTCGGCCTTGCCCCCGGCTGTTGGTTTAGAGGACCTTTTGAAAATCAGGCAAATGTCTCTGCTTACCGGGAAATACCGGGCGAATTTGACCGTTTAGATACTCTTAATGTAAAAGCCGGAAAGAATGGTTCGGCGGCAGGATGGACTTGGCTTGAGAGTAATCAGTACGGGCATATTTACCCATATAGGGCAATTGAAGATTCTAAAGAGATGTCTTTTCAGTTGAAATTTTTCTTTGAATTACCGGAAGATAAAGAAATTCTCTTAATGCCGGGAGGTATTTACAGCTGCAGAATGCAGATAGATTCAAAACAAGTTTATGATGACCCCATTCTGAGAAATGCGCACCGAAAAGAAGGGCTGAAAGTGTTTCTGAAAAAAGGGATGCACGAAATATCAGTTACAATCAGTCTGGATGAAATAGGTGCTTTGTTTACGTTGTCTGTTTTGGATACAGAATTTAGGAGTATTGAAGGACTAAAATGGCATCGATATGCCGAAGTTGCTTCAGATGAGTCGATCAAAGCAACAACTTTCCACCCTATTTTGGATATCTTTGATGAATATGCTCAGGAAAATAAAAATGACCCGGATATCAGATTCTGGAAATACATATTAAAAATAAATAACGGT
>JACZYS010000032.1:12750-13319 GCA_022570975.1 Candidatus Zixiibacteriota bacterium
CCACAAAGAAACTATTATTGAGTTGGAAGAGCTGTACAAAAAAGGAGAGCTGTCAAATCTTGAGCTGTGGGTATTATATTCCGCAACATCCTTTAACGGGGAGAACCAAATTGCATTATCATATTTGAGTTCCCTGAAAAATACTGTTTCCAATCCGCTTGTGGATATGACCTGGACTATTTTATCAGAAAGTGATCTGGGAGCAAGGGCAAAAAGTTATGAGTTAATCAACAGTAAATTTCCCAACCGAGCCTCGATCGAAATTTTGACTGCAACCACCGGGCTATCAAAGGGAGAAACTCAAGACGTAATTTCAAAGCTTAAGAAACTCAAGAAAAAATATCCAAAAGTTTCTGCCATTGATAATGTATTGGAATCAATATATTTGAATGTTCTTGAAGATAAAAAAAATGCTTTTGATCATTTCAAAACCAGCTGCAAATTAATGGGAGATTCCAGGAAGCTGATGCTGGGCAGTATCCGCTACCAGATGAGACTTAGAAAATATGACAAAGCTATTAAATTGGCAAAAAAAGCAGACATTATTCACACAACCACATTTAATGCAG
>JACZYS010000032.1:13329-15677 GCA_022570975.1 Candidatus Zixiibacteriota bacterium
GATCAAAGTGCTATTCTTTCATTGTTGGTACAAAGTTATATATCCGGCAACCGAGCAAAAGATGCAATCCCTCTGTTGACAGAACTAAAAGACAAACATCCATTTGATGTTGAGTTGTACAGTCATCTCTATAGAATTTATAACATCACCGGACAGCTGGAAGAAAGTCTGGAGATATTGAAGAAGATAAATTACAATAAACCCTCTGCCATTACTCCATATATGAACATCAAATCGTTGCACCACTCTGTAAGCTATGATTCAATTTTTGGAGAGATTGATGTGATGAAACTCTGGGAAGAAGGACCGACTCCCGAAGAGCTGGGGAATAGTAACTTCTGGCTTCTTTTGAATCGTGACCAGAAACTTGTTTTTCAATCCGGAGTCGTATTGAAGGATGTCCATTATGGATATGTTCTTTTGGATGAAGAAGTGATTTCCTCAATGCAGGAGTTTGAACTTGGCTTTTATCCGTCCAGTGATTTCAGTCATTTAATTGTAGGAAGAAGACTGAGAAAAAACGAAGCTCCGCTTTCCGGAGAAATCAGCGGTTCGAAAATTATCTTTCAGGACTTACAGCCCGGCGATGCGGTGGAGATTCATTATAGATTATGGGAAAGTAACAATGGGGATTTGTGGAATGATTTCTGGGATTCATATTCGGTTAATGAAGATTTCTTTCAGAGATATTGGGAATACAATATTATCACTGAAAAAGAAAGTATGCAGTACTCAGTCTCCGGTGATGTTGGTCAACCAACGATATCCGATTATTATGGTTTCAAGAAATATTCCTGGGTAGGAGAGAGAACCCCGGCCTGGGATTTGCAATACTATATGGTGCCACCTACTCCGGATTTTATGGGAAGGATTTTTGTCTCTACAATTGCTGACTGGAATAATCTTAACAGTTGGTATAGTTCGGTAAGCAAAGCTATATTGGGGAATAATCCCCGGATTGAGAGCCTTGTCGAAAAGCTCTTAGAAGGTGGAGAGACAGACTACATAAAGCTTGCAAAATTATATGAATACATTGTAACCGACCTCCCTTATCAAACAATTCGGCTTGATTACCATTCTTCCATTCCACATAAACCGGATATTGTTATCAGAAATCAATGGGGAGACTGCAAAGACAAAGGACATTTATTGATAAAAATGCTTGAAAAAGCCGGAATAGATGCCTGGCCGGTGCTGGTGCAGACAAGGGATTTTGGTACTACCATGCCAGTTCCCCAATTCAGTTTTGACCACTTAATAATATGCACGGTCATTAATGGTGATACAATTTTTGTTGATGCAACTGACCTATCTTTTCCTCCGGAACATTCAATCTCAAAATATATTGCCGGTCAGCCCTGCTTGAACATAAAAATTGACGGTTGGTCAAGTCTGTCAGAACTTCCGGCTATAATTCCCACAGAATCAATGACATCAGATGTTATGAAGCTCTCTCCAGACGGCACCGGAAAATATAACATGATTTTCAATAGAAAATTTTATAATTTGGAAGCAGGCTACCGGAGATTTGACATATTCGGCAAAACTACCAAAGAGATTATCAAAGAGAGCGAGTTTTATTGGACCAGCGACTGGAAAATGAATGTGTCAGTTGATTCTCTTTGGTATGACTCAAGCAATTCCATAGACTCACTTTATGAAGAAAACTGGTATGGAGTGCTGACTTTAAGACAGCAGTTGATAGGCTCAGCTACAATTGTGAATCTCCCCAATTGGTCAACAATCCCACAAGGATTATTGACTTACCTCTTGCGAGACCCAAAATTCAATTTTCCGGTGGACTTAAACAGTTATTGCGGAAAGTATGGCAAGAGACTTGAAATTCAAATACCTGATGAAATTGGAATCCCTGACCTCGGCAAAGATATCTATATTTCAGATACGCTCATGACATTTAATTACAAATCGACTTGGGATGAAAAAGAGAGAATTGTCACCTTGTCATACGATCTGGAGATTGAAGACGGCTTGGTGGACGCACAGCTCTTTTATGATTTTTCCAGAAAAGTAATTGATACTTTTGAGAAACCGCTCCTGCTGAAAAGTGATTAGGTGGAATGTTAGGAGGGTGGTCGGGTCGCACAAATTCCAGTGGAAGGTCTGATATATAATGGCGGAGAGGACGGGATTCTCCGTGTGGGATTTCGCGTAACTTTATGAACTCCAACAAAATATGGCAAAGACAGTGTGTTGTAAACACTTAAGTAGATGCAAGTAGGAGCAAGTAGAGCCGAGTAGATGCAATTTACTTGAAGTAGATTGTTAGAAAATTGTTAGAAAGAAATACCACCCAACTTCCAAATTCTTTCCATTCCCACCGCAAGCAG
>JACZYS010000229.1 GCA_022570975.1 Candidatus Zixiibacteriota bacterium
CAAAGAATATGAAACTGCCCTTAAAAACTGTCAACTCTGTCAATAGCTGCGGCATCGGCTGTTTCTTCAACAACGCAAATAATATTTTTGGGGCGGGATGGGTCATTGCAAACCTGGCAGGGGTCAGTTTCTGAAATGTTAAAACAGATTGAGCAGAAACCGACTTTTTCTTTAGCTTCTCTCATGATATCAGCAAGTTCAAAAACATCTTCGTCACTCATTTTTAATATGTGAAAAGCAAGACGGTTGGCCGTTTTTCTTCCGATACCGGGAAGTCTGGCTAACCGGTTGGCCAATTTTTCAACTGTGGCAGCAGATTTAAACATATTTCAAGTAACCTAAAAGGGTAAATTAAGTCCCGGAATATTGAGCCCGCCGGTAAGTGAAGACATCTGCTCGGATTGAATTTCCTGAGCTTTTTCTTTGGCCTGAGCAATGGCGGCCAGAATTAAATCCTGCAGCATTTCAACATCGTCTTTGTCAACTGCTTCGGGGTCGATTTTGATTGCCGTAATGTCACCTTTTCCGTTAGCGGTTACTTTGACCATGCCGCCGCCGGATGAACCTTCTACTTCTTGTTCTTCTAAGTCTTGTTGCATCTGGGCCATTTTTTCCTGCATCTTCTGCATCTGTTTCATCATATTTCCCATGGAACTTTTATTCATCTTATTCTCCTCTAATTTTTGTTTCTAATACCAATAATTTCACCGTCAACTTTTTTAATAAGCTCTTTTAATTTTGGTGAATTCTCAAGTAGTTTTTTTATATCTGTTTTCCTGTTTTCAACGGCCTTGTTGTCAAATTCCATGTCGTTTCTGGTAATATCAATGTCAAACATAATAGAAATATTTGTTTTGAAAAAGTCATTCAAGGTGTCATTAATCAGTTTTTTGTTATCTGTTTTCTCGACTACTTCTCTGGCAAAATCTCCTGAGGAGTCAAAACTTAATTTGAGGCAGTTGTTTTTGAACTCGGATATTTCTGTCATTTTGAGGTGGGAGGAGAGCATCGGGCTCTTTCCCCTGAGAACATTGAGAAAACTTTCCCAGCCAATTTGAAGTTGCGGCAGATTTATTGAAACAGGCGGTACTGTTTTATTTAGTTCTTCTTTTCTTGTAATCCGGAGTTGTCTATGTTCTGATTGAAGAGATGGATTATCTGAGCTTAGACCTAAGCTCTTTTTTTTTTCTATATTATTAAACAGGGTGGGGGAGTCCAAAGACGTTGTCCTGCCGGAAGAAATAGAATTTAATACATCCCGGAGCATGACGGTAGATTCCATGTTAGCCATTTTAACAGCCTGAAGCTCCACGACCATTCTTTCGTTAAGCCCAAACCTGATATCCTGATTCATGTCTGCGATCATTTTCATCAGCCGAATAATATCACCCAGCTGAAAAAATTCGGCTTGTTTAATAAATTCATCTATTTCTGAGGAAGAAAGCTCCAGAAGCTCAGAGCTCTCTTTTGTAACTGAGAGGACCATCAAAATCCTAAAATGTTCAAGAAGTTCATTGATGAAGTCAGTTATATCGGTTCCGCTGTCAAAAATCTTTTTTATGTTAGCCAGCACCTGTTTGTCATTTTTGGATGCTACCGATGAGACAAATTCAAAAAGAAACTGACGGTCAACCAACCCCAGACCTTCTACAATGTCTTTCTCTGTTATCTTATCTCCGGCAAAAGCAATAATTTGGTCTAACAAAGAGAGGGCATCTCTCACCGAGCCGTCACCTTTTCTGGCCAGGAGAGACAATGCTGCTTCTGTTATTTCAATTTTTTCAAGATTAGCAATTTTCTTGAGGTGTTCAGTCAAATCAGTTGTTGAAACCCGTTTAAAATCAAACCTCTGGGTGCGGGAGAGAATTGTCTCGGGAACCTTCATAGGTTCTGTTGTTGCCAGAATAAAAATTACGTGGGGCGGAGGCTCCTCCAGAGTTTTGAGCAGGGCATCAAAAGCAGCCCCGGATAAACGATGTACCTCGTCGATAATGAAAATCCGCATTTTGCCTCCGGTTGGCATGTAGCGAACATTTTCCTTTAAAGTCCGGACATCATCAACTCCGGTATTTGAAGCGGCATCAATTTCCAGTACATCAAGCGATGTTCCCGATGATATTTCATGGCAGGCGGAGCAGTTATCACATGGGTCAACCGTGGGGCCGTTTATGCAGTTGAGGCATTTGGCCAAAATTCTGGCGGTGGTGGTTTTGCCTGTTCCCCGTGGACCGCAAAAGAGATAACCGGATGCAAGACGGTCATTTATGATACTGTTTTTGAGTGTTCTGCTGACATGTTCCTGAGCCGCAACATCATTAAAATTCTGGGGGCGGTATTTACGCGCTAAAACTACATAACTCATAGACTCCTAATATATACAATAAATTGAGCTGTGGGAATCATATTCTGGTCACTTTCATATATTAGTGTGCATATAATGTGGCCGACAAATAATTCTGTTATGAAGAAGAAAAACTTCATATCTTTTTAAGTAATGAAACCAATCAATATCTTAAACAGAAGACTTATTCTCATTTTGATATTATTATTCTTGATGATATCAAATGTAAAGGCAGATGACTACCGTCTCTTCAGCGGAGGAATTGGAATAAGAGTTGGATTTATAAATTCGGGAACTATTACTCTTACAAGCAGAATTTCAGGTGAAAAAATTGGAGAGTATGAAACCACGCCCAAAATGAGTTATGGTATATTTTTTGATATTCCTGCACGTGGAAGTGTGGGTATGTTTTTGGGCATAAACATTCATGAAATCTCATATGAGAGTTTTCAAAATAAAGTCTTAAATGTTGAGATTGGTCTTAAGAGATTGATATATAATAACCAGGGGGAGTTGGCTTTTCGGCCCGGTATTTCTATCGGGTATGCTTATGTTTCAGAGATTGCAGCTATTCAGAAAGCAAATTTATTGACGGTTACTTTTTTGGGTGAGGCAGTATTTCTTACCAACAGTAAATATGGAATACTTCTGGATCTTTCGATAATATACTCACCATATGGAAGAGATAAAAGATATGAGATATCAACCTCGCCGACTTTTATTTTTCGCTCCGGTGTAATTTTTTAAAGGATGATAATCGGCCAATTATTGATTCACCCTTGCCAGCCCGGTTTTATTTAATTATTCTGCTCATCACCAAGACCGGGGTTTGATATTTGGTATCTGATATAACGGGGCAGTAGCTCAATTGGGAGAGCGCCACGTTCGCAACGTGGAGGTCGTCGGTTCGATCCCGATCTGCTCCATAGAAATTGGGAATATTGGAAGAA
>JACZYS010000033.1 GCA_022570975.1 Candidatus Zixiibacteriota bacterium
CAGAAAAAACAATATCAGTGGCACAACGCTCCAGACCTATTAATTTCATCTAATGGATCTTGTAATTCATCTTAATTTCTGTGGGTCTCTTAGACTTCATCGATTCTCTGGGAAGTACTATCAAATTCAAATTTGTATGACCACCCACTCTCTTAAGTAGAGCTTCATCAATTTTCAATGTCTGGGTTTTATCCCTATGAGGTTTCCGGAAACTTAAATCAGAAACAGCTACAATACGATGACTTTTCTTTTCCGTCATTAAGAACAAATAATCACGTGAATTCTCAAAAGTTAAATCAAATCCACAAAGAAAGCCAGGTCCTCCTTCACAACCGGGACACTGATCGATTCCGGAACCAGAAATGTATTTGCAGATATCTGCCACTATAAAGGGATTATCATCAACGATAATTTTCCCCTTGAATGGAAAATAAGGACATAGCTCTGGAAAACGTTCACATAATTTGAATGGCGGGCACAGCTCCGGGTATTTATCACAGATATCTATAAGGCCACAAAATCCAGGAATTTGTTTGCAAAAGAAGTCGTTTAGGTCTTCAGGTTTTCCAAATTGAATTCTTTGCCTCTTGTAAAAAGCGGTAGCAAAATGGCTTATTGATGGGTTTGTGATTGTTAAAGTGCGTTCTCCGGCTACTTGCAGATTTCCATCCAAATCCCATTGCACAAATACGAGTTCATTCATGAACGAGCTCATACTAAGTCTTGCTTTTGCAACTACACTTTGGAGTACCGCACCTGAAGCTGGGTCGGTCAAAACAGCGCCGCAGGTCATTGCACCACAGTTGTATAGGTGATTTGCCGGGTTTGTTGACTCAATAAAGTCTTTTGCAATTATTTCCCCGTCGGTTATATTTATTGCCACCAGTTGGATACTGGGCGGACCAGTCCCATTAGATGGACAATAGTACCAGGCCACAGGATGCGGACCAACATAACCTGAATTAGCAGATTCAAAATTGTGTGATCGATTCAGGACTCTTGGTTCAGTATTTTCAAAACCATCCACCATTCCGTTAAATGTCCAGTACTTGAAATTACATGTTTTAATCGCTCCATTGTTACATACGAATTCGGTTTGTATATCGGCTTCATGAAAGAGTTCATTGCCTGGGTTATAATCTACCCATCGTTCGTCACAGACTAGATTAAGGCTCTTGTAGATAATCTCAATGGAATTTACATCAGCAGTAACTCCAAAGATTACCATGCTAAGAAACATGAACAGAAAACTTCGTGATTTCATTTTTTCCTCCTTAAATATTAGTGTTTTCAAGAACCAAATTCTTATTTCCAAATTGGAATTATTGGCAAACTAAGTTATTTGAATTACTTACATTCCCCAGAATAATCCTTTGTCAGGAGCGAAAGCAACTTTATGACAGAATGTCATTTTGAAAGGACAAATTATTTGTTCAACAATAGTGCCCAATATCCTATCAAATCTTTTTAGTTCTTTTACGATGCTGAAAATCTTCTTTGCGTGATGAAAATATATAAATGGAGCAACTATATGTCAAGCACTAATTGCGCTTTGAACAGCAGAAAGAAAGTTGTGTCATCGTTCTGGTTACTGTCACTAGATGACAGTGTCAAACTATCCGAACAGGACTGGGTTTACCACCCTATGATAATTCTTGAAATGAAGTTTGGCAAAATTCTTTAAGGCATCCACCGAATGCTTTGCAACCAGCTCTCTCCCCGCTTTATCCACCTGCGGTGCGGCTCCTTTGGGAAGAGTCATGCCCGCCTGACTGGAAAGTTTGACCATAATATTAACAAACTCGGCCCGGGCAATAATCGAGGCCGCCGCCACCTGAAGAAACGACTCCCCTTTCACAAATGACTTAAGCTGAATCGGCTGGCCTATTTTTTTAAGCTCCAACTCCAGGTGATTTTTTTTGCTGAATTTATCTGAAATAGCCAAATCTGCTTCATGCTCAAGAGCTATATTATTTATGGCCTCTGCGTGGCAGGTTGCCAGAAAAATATTCAGGTTTTTTATTAGTGCATATTCACGGTTATAATCAAGAGGCATCTTGACCACAATTGAGAATGGGTACTTGGTTCTTAAGTGATCAGAAATTTGAAGTATCTTTTTGTCGGTTAGAGTTTTGCTGTCTTTGACTCCCAGCTCCCGCAGTTTTTCCTGTTCTGAGTCATTGGCCAAAAAGGAAGCAACCACCAGAGGACCAAAAAAGTCACCTTTGCCGGACTCATCAACGCCAATAACAGCTTTGCCAGAAGTCATCAATTATTTTGCACGTTCAATATATTCACCGGTTCTGGTATCAACTTTAACCTTGTTACCCTCTCGTATAAACGGCGGTACTTTTATCTCCAGACCGGTTGAAAGTTTTGCCGGCTTAGTGATATTAGTAACGGAATCACCTTTTGCCGCAGGTTCGGTTTCTACAACTTCCAGAACAACAGAGGCGGGCAAATCAACTGAGAGAGCCTCGTTATCCAGAAACATAATTTTATATTCTTCGTTTTCAATCAGATACCATTTGGCATCGCCAAGGTTATCAGTGGGAATTGCAATCTGTTCAAAAGTAACAGCATCCATGAAGTTGAATTCTTCGCCGCTCTCATAAAGATACTGCATTTTCTTATTTTCGGTGTTCGGAGGTTTAAAACTGTCATTGCTTGAAAATACTTTCTCAACAATGCCCCCGGTTTTGATATGTTTTAGTTTTGTTCTGATATTTGCTTTACCGCGACCCATTTTGAAATGCTGATATTCTACTACGTAATATGGTTCGCCGTCTACTAATATTCTCAGACCTTTTCTGAAATCTGAGGGTGAGTGCATAAAACCTCCAAGAAATTGTTTTGGTGAATATAATATGAATGCCAAAAAAGCCAAACAGAAAAATTGGTCAGATAAGATTCTTTTCAAATTTGTGCTCGTCCCGGGATTGATTGTGGGGGAATTTTACAGAAATTTTTGTCCCTTTGCCTAATTCAGATGAAACAGATATCTCTCCCTGATGCAGATCAATTATTTTTCTGGCCAATGGAAGACCAAGACCGGTACCGGATGAATATTTTGAGTAAAAGGGAGTGAAAATATATTTCTGGTCTTCTTGAGAAATTCCCGAAGCGAAATCTTCGATAGTCAACACAATTTCACTTCTGTTTTCAGTTATATCAATCTTTATAACACCGCCGGCCCCTTCATATGCTTTGATTGAATTTTCAATAAAGTTTCTCAATGCCTGTTTCACCAAAAGTCGGTCAAATTCGAAGCTTATGTTTTCATTGAGATTAAGTTTAAAACTTATCTCAAGGGCGCTGTCCTGATTCACAAATGAGGCAATGGTCTCTTTGATCAATTCTGAGAGGTCAGATTTTTCTTTGTTGAGCATAAAAGGTTTGGTAAAGTCGAGAAATTTTTTGATAAGCAGCTCGGCTTCGTTCACCTCTGCTTCTAATGATGAAATTGATGAGACAATCTTTGCGGGGTCATCAATTCTTTTTCTTATTAATCTGCTAAAGCCGGTGATGGCGCACAACGAATTTCTTAACTGGTGAGCAAGCCCTCCCGACATTTCCCCCATCTCGGCCATTTTCTTGCTAGTTTCAATTTTGTCTCTTAGCAGATTTATTTCGGTTGTGTCGTTTATCATCATTCCGGCTCCAATCATCTCTTCGCTGGAGTTGAAGACCGGAGCTATGGATATCCCAAGTATTGATTCGGTCTCGTTCTTGTGGATGTAATTGAATTCTACATATGGGATATGCTTTTTTTCTTTTAAAACATTATTGAGCCAGATAATGATCTCCTGGTTTTCTTCAAAGAGCTTCTCAATTGTTTGGTTATAGAAATTATCCCGTGGAATGTTGAGCTGTTCGGTAGCGGCATCATTTATTGAGGTCACTTTTAAGTCTAAGTCAAAAGATATGACTCCGGTTGACAGAGAAGTTAACAGGTACTCATTGAAGTTTTCCAGCTGATCATATCTCTGCTGAATGTTTTCGTTATATTTCCTGAGCTCTGCTTCTTTTTCTTTCAGTTCGCCAATAATTTTGACATAATCTGATACGAGCTCATCGACATCATCGCTTTGTCCTTCTTTAAATCTTCCAGCCTCCTCTGCCTTTTCTTTTATTCTTCGGTACGGCGACATGACGAAACGAGTAAGCAAGATAAACAGACCCATAATAAACAAAGTTATGGCCGATGAAAAAATAATGACTTTTCCTGATATACTGTCCAGAAACTCCAGCGCCGGAATAGATTTGGAAATTACTAAGACAAAGGCTTTATCTTTTCCCTTGTGCTCTGTTATGTAGTAGTAATTTTTGTCTTCACCCTGAGACAACTCATAATATCCCCGCTTGAGGAGAAAACTGGTAACAAGTTGCAGTTGCTTGTCAGAAAGAAACTGGGCCTGACCCTTTAGCCAGTTTTTTATGTTAAGTTTGTTTCTTTCTACTCCTTTCAGGGGGAGAATTGAAATATTTGCCAAATTATGATCTCTTATCAGCTCTTCTTTGAAAGTGGGAGAAATCTTTTCAACCTTGTATTCAATAATCCGGGCGGCAATGGCATGAGAGCTGTTGAAAAATTCTGATTCTGCCTGGGCTCTCATATCAGACCAACTGTTATATATAATAAAATATGATGAAACGTTTAGTCCCAGGAGCACCAAGATCATCGTAAAAATCCGAATTTGAACGGTTGACTCAAATGTAGAAGTAAATTTTTTCATTGTTTATAGAGATTAATATCGGACGGACTGAAATTGAGCTTGAGAAAGAAATTTAATTGACGTAAACAAAATTTATGAGATAATAATTGATGATATTGTCACCATATAGGATAGCCAACATGGCTGCCAGTGATAAAAACGGGCCAAAAGGAATCATCCTTGTCTGGCGGAGTTTGGCTGAATATGCCATAATAACGAGAGAAACTACCAAACCGATAAAAGCCGAAGAGACAAAAATAAAGAGCACTTTTTGCCAGCCCAAAAAAGCCCCGAGCATGGCGGCCATTTTGATATCACCACCCCCCATTGATTCTTTCTTAAAGAGAAAATCTCCGATCATTGCTACCAAATATAAAGAGCCGCCTCCTACAAGAAGACCAATTACGGCAGCCTTAATTCCTATTCCACCGGGCAAAAATGATACACCCAGTCCAATGATCATTAAGGGGAAATTGATAGCGTCGGGAATGATCTGAAAATCCAGATCTATATAAAAGATGACAATCAGCACCGATGTCAGAAGTGAATAGACATAGAAGTTAACAGAAAGTCCAAAGTGATTGAGAAAATAAACATATGCTAAAGCATTGACTATCTCAACCAGAGGGTAACGGAAAGATATTGTCTTTGAACAATATCCGCATTTTCCCCTCAAAAACAGATAGCTAAGTATGGGGATATTGTGATACCATTTTAACTGCCGATCACAATTGACGCAGATAGACCTCTCAAGGAGGAATTTTTTCTTTCTTGGGAGTCGATAAATTACAACATTTAAAAAAGAGCCGACAGCCAGCCCAAACAGAATTGTCCAGATTAATGCAATATTTTCCATAGCTATTAATATCGTCAGATTAGAGATTAACTCAACTCTTCAAAGTGACTCATAACCAACGCCGTTGCAACAGGAGCCGCTGTTTCTGCCCTGAGAATTCTTATCCCCAGTGACGTTTTGTGAAAATGTTTATCTAAAGCACAGCTGATTTCATATTCCGAAAAACCTGATTCCGGACCAACCAAAATAGTAATTCTTTTTAATGATTGCTCTCCAAGAATATCTTTTAGCTTTTTAGGTTTTTCTGAACCGAGGTGGAATATAAGGTTCAACGATTCCTCATCAGATGTTTTCAAGAAATCATCCAGCTTCAATGGGTAAGAGATGGTTGGACAAAAAGAGCGGCGGCACTGTTTCATGGAAGCGATAGCGATTTTTTGGTATCTTTTTATTTTGGATTTACTTCTTTTGGGGTCGTCCAGTTTTACCATTGATTTTTCGGTGATTAACGGAACAAATCTTGAGACACCCAGCTCTGTTCCTTTCTGGATTATAGAATCAAATTTAAAGTTTGTGGACATGCCGCAGGCTAAAGTGAGATGAACCGATGGCTCCCCAAAATTTCTTATTTCATTATGAATTCTTATCTGAACATTTGAGCGGGCTGTTATTTTGCTTATCTCTCCTTTATATGCTATACCGTTGCCGTCAACAATCATCACCGGAGCAGCCAGTTTGAGCCTGAGCACTCTTTTGGCATGGTGACTTTCGGTTTCATTCAATTCAACAAATTCACCGTCAATATTCTTGGGCAGGAGGTAAAACAAAGGAGGAAGCACCTGTTACTCCTTAAAAATTATAAAAGAGCTCCACTCATTGTCTCTTTGGATTTTATAGTCGGTAGTGTGATATTTGTCTAATGCTTCTATGATTTCCGGTTCATCATTGTTTAAGAGACCGGAAAGAACTAAAATCCCGGAGGGAATAGTGAGCTCCAGTAATTGCTTAAGGTATTGTATGATCGTGCTTCTTATTATGTTGGCACATATAAAATTGTATTGCTCATCATCATTGCATAACTCAAGGGAGCCGTGAAGAACATCATTTGGGGTTGTCAGATCATTTATTCTAAAATTTTCTATAGAGTTTTCAACTGAAATGATGTCATAATCAATCGCCTTAATATAACCGGCATTCATTTTGTCAGCCAGTACCGAAAGAATTCCCGAGCCGCAGCCAAAATCCAGAAACCGGGAGTCTGGCTCAAAATATTCTTTGACAATTTTCAGGCAGCTCCTTGTTGTTTCATGAGAGCCGGTACCAAAAGCCATTTTGGGTTCGATAATAATCTGGTAAGTTGCCTCGTATTCATTTTTATCCCAGGTCGGTTTAATGAGAATATCGCCGTCAATATGAAGCGGCTTGACTGATTTTTTATATTCCTCTTCCCATGAAATAGACTGCACCTTACTTTTTCTTATAGATTCAATTATTTCATTTGGATTATCGACTATTTGGCTGATATAGTCTTTTAGCATCTCCTGATAATTTTTCTCTTCGTTATCAGAATAAAACTTAATAACTATACTCTGGGTATCTTCTTCCTCTTCTAAAACCATTCCGCTTGAAATATTTTCAACAATGAAATTGCAAATTGCATCGGAAAGCGATTTTGGCACCTCAATTGAATATTCTACATATTCTTTTACATGTTCATCATTCAAAACTAAACACCCAGCGATTGGCGAAGTTTTGAAAAGAACGACTTGCTTGCCTTTGGTGGTTTAAACGAATCAGAAACAGACAGTCCCTGCATGATTGCTCTTTCATTATCTTTAAGTTTTGTGGGCACCCAAATGTGAACGTTTACCAGTATGTCGCCTCGACTGCTGTGGTTCAGACGAGGCATCCCTTTTCCTTTTATCTTGAGGACTTTTCCCGGTTGAGTTCCGCCCGGAATCTTGAGTTCATGGACGCCGTCTAAGGTGGGGACAGTAATTGTATCACCCAAAATGGCCGAAGTTACTGAGATTGGAATTTCACAAATGAGATGATCACCATGACGGACAAAACGGTCATGCTCTTTCTCTTCAAATATGACCATCAAATCTCCAGCCTGTCCGTTATTAGGGGCGGCATTACCCATGCTGTCAACAGTCATGTAGTTGCCGGTGGAAACTCCGGCAGGAACTTTGATATTTATGGTTGAGGATCCCCTTATTCTTCCTTCTCCATGACATTTGCGGCATGGATCAGAAATAATTTCGCCTGCTCCCCGGCAAACGTTGCAGGTAGTAACCTGCTGAATGGTGCCAAGAAAAGTCCGGTTGACAGTTCTGACCTGTCCCGCACCCTGGCACTGGTAACAGGTTTTTTTAGAGGACGCAGCCGAACTGCCGGTTCCGTTACACATGTCACATTTTACAATTCTTTTTACTTTGACAGATTTCTCTATACCGGTTGAGATTTCTTCCAATGTCAGTTTCATGCGTATTCTTAAATCTTCGCCCCGGTTTTCCCTTCTGCGACCGAAACCTCCGCCACCAAATAAATCTTCAAAGATAGAGCCTCCGCCACCTCCTCCGCCAAAGTCTCTCATGAATGCTCTGAGTGCATCTCCCATATCAAAACCGGCACCGCCGAATCCACCTCCAAATCCGCTTCCCTGACCTAATCCGGCATGACCGTACTGGTCATAAGCCTGACGCTTCTGAGCATCTCTTAAGACTTCATAAGCCTCGGTAGCTTCTTTGAATTTATCTTCGGCAGATTTATCACCCGGGTTTTTGTCCGGGTGATATTTCATGGCCAGTTTCCTGTAAGACGACTTGATCGTGCTTTCATCGGCACCTCGGTCAAGCCCTAATATTTCATAGTAGTCTCTTTGTGACATCAACGATTATTTCTTGTCTTCGTCAACTACTTCAAAGTCCGCATCAACAGCTTCGCCGCTTTTACCGGAAGTCTCTCCTTCGGAGGCTCCAGATGACTGCTCAGCTGAGGCGGTTGGGTCGGCACCCTGTCCACCTGAAGCGGCGGCTTCTTCTGCCTGTGCCTGCTTGTACATTTCTTCGGCAAGTTTATGCGAGGCAGTTGTGAGAGTTTCTTTTGCTCCGTTTATTTCTTCAATTGAATCACCGGCCAAAGCATCTTTCAACTTCTTGGCGGCTTCTTCAATATTCTTTTTGTCTTCGTCAGAAATTTTATCGCCAAATTCTTTTAAGCTCTTCTCAGATGAATAAACAAGCTGGTCAGCTTCATTTTTAGCTTTAATCAGATCACCTTTCACCTTATCTTCGTCAGCAAATTTCTCGGCGTCGGTGACCATCTTGTCAATTTCCTGCTCGGAGAGACCGGATGAAGATTCAATCTTAATTGACTGTTCTTTTCCGGTAGCTTTATCTTTTGCGGAAACATGTACGATACCGTTGGCATCAATATCAAAAGTAACTTCAATTTGAGGAATTCCTCTTGGAGAGGGCGGGATGCCGACCAAATCAAATTTGCCCAGAGTCCGGTTGTCCAGCGCCATTTCACGCTCTCCTTGAAGAACATGGATAGAAACCGCCGGCTGATTATCGGCCGCTGTTGAGAAAATCTGGGATTTCATAGTTGGGATTGTCGTGTTCCTATCAATCAGTCTGGTCAAAACACCGCCAATCGTTTCAATACCCAAAGATAGAGGAGTCACATCAAGCAGAACAATATCCTTCATATCACCGGAAAGCACACCGGCCTGAATAGCGGCACCAATAGCAACTACTTCGTCCGGATTGACGCCCTTGTGAGCTTCTCTTCCAAACAGTTCTTTTACAATTTCAGAAACTTTTGGCATCCTCGTCATTCCACCGACCAAGACGACCTCGTCAATTTCACTGACCGAAAGTTTGGCATCTTTGATAGCGTCTTTACAAGGCTGAATAGTTCTCTGGATTAAGTCATCAACCAACTGCTCAAACTGGGCACGGCTAAGGGTCAAATCCAGATGCATAGGGCCAGACTGGTCAGCAGTTATAAAGGGCAGATTGATATTGGTCTGCATGGTTGTGGAGAGTTCTATCTTGGCTTTTTCGGCAGCTTCTTTAAGCCTTTGAAGAGCCATTTTATCTTTTCTCAAATCAATCCCTTTGGACTTCATAAACTCATCGGCCATCCATTCCATGACTTTCTGGTCAAAATCATCACCACCCAGATGAGTGTCACCGTTGGTGGAGCGGACTTCAAAAACTCCATCGCCGATTTCAAGGATAGAAACATCGAAAGTTCCACCACCCAAATCATAGACGGCAATTTTTTTGTTCCCTTTATTTTGCAAACCATAAGCCAGAGAAGCAGCCGTTGGCTCGTTTATAATTCTGAGCACTTCCAGTCCGGCAATTTTTCCGGCATCTTTGGTGGCCTGTCTTTGCGAGTCGTTGAAGTATGCCGGAACCGTTATAGCGGCCTGGGTTACTTCTTCGCCAAGATAGATTTCGGCCGATTTTTTGATATACTGGAGAATCATAGCCGAAATTTCCGGCGGAGTCATCTTATTTCCACCAACCTCAATAATCACTGAGCCTTTAGCATTTTCTCCTACATGATAAGGCACGAGTTTTTCTTCCTGAGAGACCTCATTGTGCATTCGTCCCATGAATCTTTTCACGGAAAAAATTGTGCTGTCCGGGTTGGTTACAGCCTGTCTTTTGGCTGCGGCACCGACAAGACGCTCCCCATCTTTTGTAAAAGCTACAATTGACGGCGTTGTCCGGCCCCCTTCCTGATTGGGAATTACTACCGGTTCTTTTCCTTCCAGTACGGCCAAACATGAATTGGTCGTTCCTAAATCAATACCTATTATTTTACTCATCTCATTTTCTCCTTATTATAAATTATAAAAATTATTCTTCTTCACTGGCTTTGCCAGAATTATTAGCTTGGCTGGATTTACTGGCTTGGCTAGATTTATCATTCTCACCAGTTTCGTTCTCTGTTTCAATTGGTTTGCTAACACCAACTTTGCTGTGACGAAGAACCTTATTTCCTTTGAGATATCCTTTACTTATCTCCTGTACAATGGTTCCTTCGCTATGCTCGGCTGACTCAATTTGTATGACAGCCTCGTGAAGAGCAGGGTCAAACTTCTTTCCCACCGCTTCAATTGGCTTAACATCATATTTGTTGAGCAAGTCAAACATCTGGTTGTGTATCAAACGGGTTCCTTCGGAAAGAGACTTATATTCCGTATTTTCTTCGCCTGTTTTTAAGGCCCGGTCAAGATTATCTACAACTTCTAAAATCTCGGTGAGAAGATTATCATT
>JACZYS010000034.1:0-3405 GCA_022570975.1 Candidatus Zixiibacteriota bacterium
GTTCTCAAACTCGGCCGCATTGCGAAGCAGCTTATCTTCTAATTCATCGACTCTCTCCTGAAGCTGCTCTTTGGCAGTTTTAGCAGGTGTTGTCTGTTTTTCAACTGCCTTTGTCTCTTCTTCAGTCATATTTTGCGATTCTTCTTTTGATGAATCTTTGTTTATTATTTCAACTTTATCTTCGCTCATATCTTTTTCTTCCATTTTTAATTATCTCAACTTTTTTGATAGCCGCTTAAGGCTTCGGTAATGGTCTTGGCCGCACACTCTACTACTGAGACCAGTTTGCTGTATGGCATTCTGGTTGGTCCGACAATGCCAATTGAACCGCTGACATTTCCAACTTTGTAAGTAGTTGTGACCAAAGAGCAGTTCATTATCTCATTGATCCTGCTTTCATTGCCAATGGTAATTATAATCCCTTCTTCTTTTGAATTCTGCAGGAAGTCCGAAAGGATTTTTCCGTCTTCAATAATTTTCAAAAACTCTGAAATTGCATTCACGTTTGCAAACTCCGGCTGGGAGAGAAGCCTGTCGGTTCCGGCGATATGGAAATCTTCTGATCTTTCCTCGGTCCAAATCTTATCATTGGAATCAACAATCAGCTTTATCAGTCTGCCGTCTCCTTTAACCGAGGTCAGTCGGTCTGAGATACTGTCTTTGATCACCCCAAGGGTTAACCCGGCCAGTCTTTCGTTTAAGGCGGCCTCAAAATCTTTCAACACCTTTTCTGAAATGTTAGTTTCTATTTCGATTATAACGGTTCTGGCCAAACCGGATTCAACTACAACAACGGCCATTATCTTTTCATCCGATACCGGAATAAGGTCAATTCTTTTTAAAATGCCCGAATTAAATCTGGGTGCTATTGAAACACCCAACTGGTTGGTGATTTCACCAAGGACTTTGCAGGTCTGGCCTAAGATTTCATTTATTCCTTTTCCCTCTTTGAGGATTGTCTGCCTGATTTTTGCTTCTTCCTGAGCCGACAACATTTCCGGTTTAACCAGATAATCAACATATACCCGGTAACCCATATCTGTTGGGATTCTACCGGCAGATGTATGAGGCTGTTGCACCAGACCAATTTCTTCTAAGTCTTGAAGGGTGTTTCTGATTGTGGCCGAGGAAATACCCATTTTGAATTTATTGGCAATAATTCTGGAACCAACCGGGTCAGCAGATTTTATGTAATGACTGACCAGATTGTACAGAATCTGTTTTTCTCTATCATTTAAATTATCAAAAGCCATTTTTCATCCTATTTGTGTTCACTGCCACATTGGCAGTTGTAATGTCAGTTACCTTAATGTACACAATTATACTCATTAATCAAGATTTTATTCACAAAGTTCCGATTATTTGCAAGAAAAGTAGAAATACTTCTGTTTTTGATAGAAATTTAGGTAGTTACCGGGACTTTAGCCGATTCGAGGCTATAAATACGGTTCAAACGTGGGTGTCTGTCGCCCGAAATAATCAATCAAGGTTTTAACCCAGCGTTTTTCATAATATCAATGTAGCGAGAGTCTTTTCTTAATTTATCAAAATCTGGATACCTGACCACCATCGCCATCCAAAATTGTTTTTCCTCAAATGCTTTCTTAATCCATTCAAGTGTTTCGTCGATCATATCAAGTTCACAGCCAAGCTTAACACAATTCATCAACACCTTTGAGTCTTTGTCGATCTCTTTTACAAGTTCGTCCAAAATAATTCTGGCTTCTTTTCTTTGTCCTCGTTTAGCAAGAATCAATCCTTTCAGGCTTTTGGCTTCCCTGGCTAAACTATCTTTGCTATGTGCCTCAACGAACTCATCAAAACTCGACAGACATTCTTCGGCCTCATCAAGCTGATTATTGGCCAAATAAGCAATGCACACTGAGCGACTGACCATTGGAATTTCTTTCAAAAAATCTGCATTTTTTTCCATAAATTCAACTGCTTTGCCCGGTCTTCCAATGTACACTTGAGCCAATCCTCTCCAGCCCATCAGCCCTACCGAAAGAGGATCAAGATCAAAAGCCTTATCAATCTGAGTTATCATCTTATCAAAGTTGCCAAGAACGCAATTGCAAAGAGATGCCCAATGATAAGCGACAGAATACCGGGGAGTCATCTCTATTGCTTTATCAAAAAGCTCATTGGCATGATTAAACTCAAAATTAATCATGGCATCAAAGGCCAATGTAGTGTGGCATTCTCCCATAGTGGGGTCTATACTCAAAGCTTTATTGGCGTTTTCAACAGCCAGATTAGCATTGATGTTATCATCAAGCGAAGAGATTACGGCATAAGATTCTGCCAGGCCCTGATATGCTCTTGCATATTCAGGTTCTATTTCAAGAGCGGACTTAAAACATTCAATTGATTTTTCCAAATCCCTACGAGAACGCATTCTCCAAAAATGTCTTCCTCTCAGGTAAAGATTGTGAGCTTCAGGGTTTTCAGGTCTTTTGACAAGAACTTTTTGGATTTCATCACCAAGTAGTTTCACTTTTAACTGCTCAACAATGGCAAGAGAGATTTCATCCTGGATTGCAAAAACATCTTTGATTGTGCGGTCATATCTATCTGACCAGAGATGGAAACCATCTTTGACCTTAATCAGCTGAGCCGTAATCCGGATGCGTTCTCCTGCTTTTCTCACCGACCCTTCTAATATGGCACCAACGTTGAGTTCTTTTCCAATTTTGCGAATGTCTGCCTTCTTCCCTTTGAATGCGAAAGCCGATGTTCTGGCGACAACTTTCAATTTCTCAACTTTGGTAATGGCATTGATAATTTCTTCCGCTATTCCATCGCAGAAATATTCCTGCTCCGGGTCGGCAGATAGATTTACGAATGGTAAGACAGCTATTGATGGAGTTCCATCTTTAATAGATTGCACTATCTCATTTCGGCCGGAGATGTCGTTGAGAGCGTCAATTAGTTCTCTGGCGTTCTGAAATCTTTGATTTTTATCTTTATCCAAGAGTTTCTCAACAATATCAATTAGTTTAACAGGGATTTTGTCATTTATATCTGCTAAAAATGGTGGACTGTTATTTATAATTCCATTTAAGATAGCAGCCTGATTTTCACCTTCAAAAGGTCTCTTTCCTGATAACATTTCATATATGACCACACCGAGAGAAAAAAGATCTGACCTTTCATCCGATTTTTCACCTTGTACCTGCTCGGGCGACATATAACCAATGGTCCCCATAGTTGAACCTGTTTTGGTGATGTCGTCTTTCCCTTTCAGATAGGCTAACCCAAAATCAACTATTCTTGCCCGGCCATGAGAGTCAATCAGTATATTTGACGGCTTTATGTCACGATGGACTATTCCTTTTTCATGAGCCGCAGAGAGGCCCTCCGCAATCTGAACAACTATATCAACAATTTCAGAAACTGCAGGGG
>JACZYS010000034.1:3415-4627 GCA_022570975.1 Candidatus Zixiibacteriota bacterium
ACTAAGGGTTGACCCCTCTACGTGAGACATGGCGAAAAATGGTCTTCCCTGAAATTCGGCCACTTCATGGATTGCCACAATATTTGGGTGATCCAATTTGGCGGCTGATTGAGCTTCTCTGGTAAATCTTAAGCGAAGCGATATATTTTCTGTCATTCGTGAGGGGAGAAATTTTAATGCCACTTGACGGTCAAGTTTGGTGTCATCGGCAAGATAGACCTCGCCCATTCCCCCGGCGCCAATTTTTTTGACAATTGAATATTGTTTTATTTCTGTCCCTTTTGTAAGGACTGCATAAGATTTTGTGTTATCGTCTGAGTTCAAGAAACAACCGTTCAATGTTTATGCTTCAATATTTTAGCTGAACACAAAATATATGACTGTTTGAGCCTCAAAGCAATGTTTAGTTGTGAGGGATATTGAAATATTGACAATGAGATGAATTACGGAGAAGACGATGATTTCTGCCGCCCACAAATTACGCTATTCAAAAACTCCCACCAATCCCGCCGCAAGCAGTGGGGCACCCGTGCTACAAAGAGCAGACTATGTAACCCAGAAGGTTAATCTTTTTTCTTTTTCTTTTTTGCAGCTGCTTTTTTCTTAGCTTTAGCTTTAGATTTAGATTTAGACTTTGAAGAAGACTTTTTTAGAGTCTTCTCCTTGCGGTCATCAATACCATTTTTATTCTTGTCTATAAAATTGTCATATTTCTTTTTGGGCTTAACCACAGGTTTCTTTTGAGTTTTTTTTGTCTGTTTTTTGACTGTCTTCTTGATCACTTTTTTCTGCTCTGTTTTCTTCTTTTTCTCAACTGCCATTATTGAGGTAGAGCTGACGACAAAGAAGAGTGCGCAGAATATGTAAATAAAATATTTTTTCATTTTAACACCTGTCTAAACATAACCGTTTCTTTTTTGCCTGGCCACAAAAAACTCCAGTTATCTTTTTCCTCTCTTGGAAGATTTGGATTTCTTAGAGCCAGAGCCGGATTTAGAAGTTCCACCAGATTTGCCCGATGATTTCTTAGGTGAAGATTGCTTTACGGAACCAGAATTGCCAGATGATTTCGCATGGGCAAAGGCAGCGCCGAATATCGCAGGTGCCTTTGCACGCCTGGCATCTGTGCTTGATAAAATTGAGAGAGACTGGTTTCCGGCTGAAGTGTGTGCTTGCGTTCGTGAACAGATTCAGGCTTGGAACGGGACAGAC
>JACZYS010000035.1:0-5725 GCA_022570975.1 Candidatus Zixiibacteriota bacterium
AAACTAAAATGCTCCTGCTCATCAATTCTCATTCCGAGACCAATGCCTACTTGAAAATTTGGTTTAAATTCTTTTCCATATAATTTTTCATATTCAAAATTGGTCGGATTATCAATCTCATTTGCAACTACTGCTGATTGGGGCAGGAAAAGCAAGAGCATAAAAACGGTGATAATTTTCAATATAATATTTTGTATTGTACGGAACCTTTCTGTGAAACCAATTATCATTGTAGTTTTATGCTCATATATCGAATCTTAAAAGCATCTCAATATAGGCAGGGTTCAAGAAATGATCATTCAAGAAATTGTTGGGAGGTTCTCCTTTACAAACAGTTTCAATTTGGCAAGGTGAGTTGTTTAATGTATATGAAAATTCGCCCCTGTTATTGAAAGTTTGACTGATTGAAAGGTCAAGCAATAACGCCTGTGACAACTTGAGTTCAAATCCGATTGCTGACTTGAAGCCAAGAATTCCAAGTGTATATTTTATGTCGGAGCTAAAAACATACCATTCACTAATGAGACCTAATTCAGCGAATGGGGAAAACAGACCTCTCATGTCTTTTATTCTAATAAGTGCAGCTGTATAATAGATTGATTTTATCCGGCTGAAATCTTGTGTTCTGTTTCTGGAGTAACCGGTCTCTGCCCTGATTGCAAATACGGGGGTTAAATTATAGAAAAGAGTTAAGCCGGCCGAAGGAGAAAAATCAAAGAATTCCTGTTCATCAACTCTCATTCCGAAACTAACGCCTGCTTGAAAATTATGCCCAAATTCTTTGCCATATAATCTTTGGTATTCAAGTTTGATAGGTTCATCAAACTCATCTGCATAAACTGCTGATTGCATCGCGAAGGTTGAGATGACTGTTAAGGTGATGAGCATAAAAACTTTATTTTGCATCGAGCCAGTTTTCTCCATAGCTGATATCGGCAACAATTGGGACTTTGAGTTTTGTAACATTTTCCATACCATCTTTTACAATAGATTTTAGGTCATCCATCTCCGGTTTATAGACGTCAAAGACGAGTTCATCGTGCACTTGCAAAATCATTTTTGATTTCATTTTGGACATTTTATTATGAATGTTAATCATCGCAATTTTTATCATGTCGGCCGCTGTTCCCTGAATGGGCGTGTTGATTGCAACCCGCTCGGCAAACTGCCGGACGGTGTGATTCTTATTGTTAATATCGGGAATATATCGCTTTCTGTCAAACAGGGTGGTAACAAATCCGTTGTCACGGGCAAATTGTTTGTACTCTTCCATGTAATCTTTTATTCCGGAATATTTTTCAAAATAAGTTTTGATAAACTCTTTGGCCTGGTTCATATTCATATCTGACTGCTGGGTTAAGCCAAAGGCAGAAACGCCATAAATGATAGCGAAATTGGCCGTTTTTGCCGACCGTCGTTGGTCAGCGGTGACCTCTTTTATATCAACATTAAAGACCTCAGCCGCCGTTCTCAAATGAATATCTTCGTTCTTCTTGAAGGCCTTTATCAAAACCGGGTCGTTGGCATAGTGGGCTAATATGCGCAGCTCTATCTGGGAGTAGTCGGCTGTTAAAAGCAGGTGGTCAGAATCTCTGGGAATGAATGCTTTTCTTATTTCTCTTCCCTCTTTGGTGCGGATAGGGATATTCTGCAGGTTGGGGTTGTTGGAGGAGAGTCTTCCGGTGGCGGCGATTGTCTGGTTGAAATCTGTATGGACTCTTTTTGTGTCAGGATTAATCAGTTTGGGGATAGCGTCAATATAAGTGCTTTTTAATTTGGCAAGTCTTCTGTATTCAAGGAGAAGATTGGGCAGAGGATGAAGCCCGGAGAGTTCTTCCAATACTCTGACATCGGTTGAGTAACCGGTTTTCTTGGCTGTTTTTCTCAAAGTTGGGAGGCTGAGTTTTTCAAATAAAAGGTGCGAGAGTTGTTGGGTAGAATTTATGTTGAACTCACCGCCATTGATTTCATAAATCTCCAACTTGAGCTTGTCGATACTTTTTTCTGATTTTCTTGACAATTTTGCAAGGAAGGGAACATCAATATTTACTCCGGCAGTTTCTATATCAGCCAGGACATTTATCAGGGGAAGCTCTATCTCATAAAAAAGGTTCTCCAGTTTATTCTTTTTTAATTCCGGTTTTAAAAGCTCCATCACCTGAAAAGTAACATCGGCATCCTCGGCGGCATAAAATGTTGCCCTGTCAATTGGTACCGTGTCGAAAGTTGTTTGATTTCTACCTCTTCCAATCAGATCTGATATTGGCTGCATTTTGTATCCCAATAACCGCTGGGCCAAGGCGTCGAGCGAGTTCTGACGTAAAGAGGGATTCAAAAGATATGAGGCCAGCATGGTGTCAAATGAGACCGGGGTGATGGTCAATTTATATTTTTTTAAGACTTCAATATCATATTTTAAATTCTGCCCTACTTTGGCAATTTTTTCATCTTCCAAAATGCCTTTTAATATTTGTATCGTTTCATCAAGAGGCAGGTTTTGTTCACCTTTACCGGTGTGTCCAACCGGAAGGTAGTATCCTGTTCCTTTTTCTGCCGACAATGAAAATCCGACCAGTTTTGCCTGCATAGTGTCAAGCGAGGTTGTTTCGGTATCAACCGAGATAATCTTTTTCTTTTTTAAGGCGGTGACAAGTTTTTTGAGTTCGGCAATTGTTTTGACAGCCACATATTTTGAGTTGCTCCAATTTTCGTTTACTGTTTCAGTCTGCTCAGTTGGTTGACCGTCATCGGTAATCAATAATTTCAAAAGCCGTTTATGCTCCAGCTCTTCTAAGAATTCTCTGGTCTCTTCTTTATTTATTTCACGTCTTTTCATGGCCCCAATATCAAATTCAATAGGGACGTTGCAGTCAATTGTTACCAGCACTTTTGAAAGCTCTGCCTGTTTAATGCTGCTCGATATTTTTTCTCTCAGCCCTTTGGCTTTAATTTCATCATGTCTTTTTAGAACCGACTCTAAATTGCCAAACTGTTCCAGCAGAGCGTCTGCAGACTTTGGACCTACACCTCTGACACCGGGGACGTTGTCTGAGGAATCCCCCATGAGGGCCAATTTATCAATTACATGTTCAGGATAGACGCCGAATTTTATTTTAACTTCTTCGGGACCCATTTTGACTATGGAATCATCGCGGGAGGAGTTGTAATATATTTTGACATTCTCATTTACCAGCTGAAAGCAGTCTTTGTCATTGGTGGCAATATAAACATCAAGCCCGGACTCCCCGCCTCTTCTGGCATAGGTTCCGATAATATCATCGGCTTCAAATCCGGCCAGTTCATAATGGGCAATGTTCATCACCTCTACCGCTTTGCGAATGCGCGGTAGTTGATAAACCAGATCATCGGGCATGGCCTCCCGGTTGGCTTTGTATTCTTTGTACATCTCATGGCGAAAGGTGGGCTCTTTGGTATCAAAAATTACCGCCAGATAATCAGGATTTTCTTCCCGGTATATTTTTAAGAGCGAATGAATAAACCCAAATGTGGCCGAGGTGTTCTCTCCTTTTGAATTGATAAGCGGTCTTTTTATGAAAGCAAAATATGCCCTGTAAAACAGAGCGGAACCATCTATTAAGAAAAGTGACTTCTTTTTATTCATCGGTATAGATTTTCTTTCATAATATACTCAGCAACTGCAGCGGATAGGTACTTCTGCATCTCTTTTAAGTTCATACCCTCTTTTAGTTTTTGCCTGATTTCAGTGGAGGCGGCATTGACAATATCAGTGTCAACAAAGTAAATTTTGTCAGATTTTTGAAACTGCTTTTCAACAATTTCATCGGACTCCCTTTTGCCCACCAGAATATTTGTCTCGTTTATGATCTGTTCATGCTGATGCCACTTGTTGAATTCAGCTAAGATATCATAGCCAATAATATATGAAAACTCAACATTTGGGTAATCACTTTTTAGGGCTCGTATACTGTCAATAGTATAACCGGAAAGGGCTTTATCCTTTTCAATGGTTGAAATGATATAACTTATATCGGGAAAAGCGTGTTCAAGCATTTGACAGCGTTTTTCAAAGGCGACAGTTATTTCTGTTTTTTTAAAGGGATGTTGATATGAGGGAACAATAATAATTCCGTTCAGATGTCTCTTGCCCCGGATTTGACTGGCTAAATTTATATGTCCAAGATGAACCGGGTCAAATGTTCCGCCCAGTATTCCCCAGTGAGAGCCGGGCTCAGGACTCGGCATCAGTTACCTGCGACTGTATAACTGATTTTTGGGAGATGATATCCAGGTGTTTGTTGACCTCCTTGATATTTTTACCCAGAGGGAACTTTGTTTTATAATTTTCAAATTTGGTTTTAGCTGACTCAAATTCTCCTTTTTCGTACTCGGCCAGGGCATCATAATATGATGCTTCAATAATTTGTTTTTCAACTTTTAAGGTATATTCATGAGAATCAAAAAGGATGAGGAAATTTTCATATAATCTTTTTGCTTCTGAGTATTTTCTGATCTTAAATTCAATTTCCGCTTTGTTATAAAGAGCCAACGAGGCGAATTCTGAATTAGTATAGTCATCAATTACCAATTGGAAATATTTTTTAGCGCCTGTATATGCGCCTATTCTAAAATAGACTATTCCGGTTTCATAATACTTGTGGGCCATCCGGTCATTTGCTTTCTGCAAAAATTTTCTGGCCTCATCCAGGTTTTCAGATTCGGGAAAATCAATTATGAAATCTTCCAGCTGCTTAATTGCAATTTCAAGCTCGCTCTGGTCTAACCCATAATGTTTGGGCGTTCCCTTAAAATAGCTGATGGCTTTGTAAAACATTGACTTTGGAAAGAACTCCGATGAAGGATAATTTAGTGCCAACCGATTAAATTCAACCGCCGCCAGTCCTTCTTCTCCGTTTTCAAGATATGAAAGAGCCAGATAATATTGAGCCGAATCTATGTTGGATTCTCCGGGGAAATTATATATAACTGTCTGAAAAGATTCAATAGCTCTTAAATATTTCCCTTTTTCAAAGGCTTCCATTCCATTTTTAAACAGTTGGTCAGGTCCAAGATTGCTAATTGAGGTGCTTCCGCCGCAATTTGTTAATGACCAGAGGCCGAAAATCATTGGGGCAAGAATAACTAAGTGAATCTTTTTCAAACGGTGTATCTCTCTTTCAGCATTTTGTAGTTATCCATAACTTTATTTAGATAGGCCGATGGTAATTTTTTATTTTCTCTCATCAAGCTTCTTAATTTTGTCTCTCCAACATTATACGCCAGAATAGCTTTTTTGACATCTTTGAACTTTAATATTTGTTCAAATAAATGCAGCGTACCCAATTTAATATTTGATTCCGGTTCAAAGAGAGTTCCTTTGCCTTTCCATTCAACACCGGCTCTGGTGGCAACATCTTCACCTACAAACGGTATCACCTGCATTAAACCTCTGGCTCCCACACGGGAGGTCTGCCCTTTTCTGAATGATGACTCAGTTAAGATAACGGCCAAAACAAACATAGGGTCATATTTGTATTTCTTGCTTTCCCGATAGATAACTTCAGAGAGTTTCTTTACTTCTTCATCGTTGAAACCTATTTGGAAATCATCAATTGCCTTAAATCGGAGGGAGGCTCACTCTCTCCTGAGGCGTTCGTGGAGAAATGCCTCGAGCTCGCAGGCCCTCTAACCGTGAGTGACCCAACTCGTGAGTCTTTGACCAGGGTCGCGAAATCTGGTGGGGATC
>JACZYS010000035.1:5735-7617 GCA_022570975.1 Candidatus Zixiibacteriota bacterium
GTTTGGGGGATAGATTTTGCTAACCTTTTCAAATTGTATCATTATATTATCTCCACCAGTGATGCTCTGAGATCATATCCGTCTGAACTATTTATTTTCACCCGGCAAATATCTCCGATTTTTATATTCTCACCGGAAACAAACACTTCCTGGTCAATCTCCGGGCAGTCACCTTTGGTCCTTCCCACGGCCTCAGATTTTTGAGGGACCATATCAATAATAACCTCTGTCTCAATTGATAGCAAACTTTCATTATTGTCAAAGGCTATTTCTCTCTGGATATTCATCAGGTCATCCATTCTTGCCGTTTTGACTTTTTCCGATATCTGTTTTTCAAATTTTTCAGCAGCCGTGTCTTCCTCTTTAGAATATGGAAAAACACCCATTCGGTCAAATTTTTGTCGGTCAACAAATGCTGCCAGTTCATTAAACTGCTTTTTTGTTTCTCCGGGAAAACCGACAATGAAGGTTGTTCTTATTACGGCATCATCACTGGTTTCTTGAATTTTGTCCAGCAAGTTTTCTATTGTCTTTCTGTCCACCTGACGGCGCATGTTTGATAGGATATCGGAATTTATATGTTGAAGGGGAAGGTCATAATAATTTAAAGTCTTATTGCTTTTGTCTGCCATATGTTCCACAAGGTCTGTGGTCACGGCTGTGGGGTGAAGATATAAGAGACGAATCCATTTGATTCCTTCAATTTTTTCAAGCTCTTTTAGAAGATGTAAGATATTTGTTTTATCTCTGGATTCATAACCGTACATAGTTGCTTCTTGAGATACAAGAATAATCTCCCTTTTGCCGTTATCGGCCAAAAACTTTGCTTCATCGATAATAGATTCAACCGGACGACTTCTGAATTTCCCTCTCATACCTGGGATAGCGCAGTAGGTGCAGGCTCGGTCACAACCATCTGAGATTTTCAGATAGGCATATGGCAGGTTGTCTGAAATGAATCTGTTTTTCCAACTGAGGTAGCCCAGTTTTCTGGTTTCCATTTTGACAACTTTTTTAAGCTGTGAAGATTTTCCAACGGCATCGGCGATTGAGTCTAAGGCACCATGGCCAAAAGTTCCGTTAAGTTCCGGAATTTCTTTCAGCATTTCATCGCCGTATCTCTGGGTGAGACATCCGGTGGCATAAAGAGATTTTATCCGGCCACGTTTTTTCATCTGGCCAAAGGCGAGGATTGAATTTATTGACTCCTCTTTTGCGGCAACAATAAAGCCGCAGGTGTTGACCAAAACCGAGTCGGCTGTTTCTGCCGATTTTACCGGTTGATGACCATCGCTTATTAACCGGGCGGCAATATAGTCGGCATCAACATCATTTTTGGGACAGCCTAATTTATGAATGTAAAATTTCATATTATAATTTAATTGTTTCTGCCGAGTCCGGAAAGTGTGGCATGAATAGTGTTGAATCACATACTGAAAGTGAATTTATCTCGATGATGATAATACGGTTGGGCTCATCATTTATGTCAAAATATGAAATTTCCATAATCTTCTTTTTCAGTTTGTCTAACTTGACAACCATGGAATCCGGCAGACTACCTTTATAATCTTTTCTTTTCAATAACTTATATTTCTCATCAGCTACAATTATATAAGATTTGAAATATTCGTCAAGACGGGTAATGAAGAGAATTTCATCAAAGGCCGGATTATGCTCATTTATTGACTCAATTATCAACTGATTGTTCTCTTTTGAGTAGCTGAAGAGCTGTTTTCCATTATTTAAGTAAATATCATAGTCCGTATCCAGAAAATATTTTCCGTCTGAAGAAATCGTGACCGAGCCATTTAAAGTGTCCGAAGAGCCAAAAATTGAAGATTCCAATATATTCAAGAAAACTATCTCATTACAAACAGCACCG
>JACZYS010000035.1:7627-15541 GCA_022570975.1 Candidatus Zixiibacteriota bacterium
TTCAAACAGGTCTTGAGACAAGCCGGTTGAGAATAAGAATGGAACAAGTAAAATTGATATAATTTGATTTTTCATATTCAATTATACAAAGATGGGACTCAACTGTTGCTTGATTCTGAAACTTCCATTGTATTCGGGTTTGAGAACAATGTAGCCAGATAGGCTTCATCAACTAAGACTTCCCTTGCTTTTGAGCCGTCAAAGGATGAGACAATCCCGGCCTGCTCCAGCTTATCAATCATTCTTGCCGCTCGCTGGTATCCAATACCTAACCTGCGCTGTAAAAGAGACACCGAGCCTTGTTTTTGCCTGACGACAACCTCGCATGCTTCCCGAAAAAGTGGGTCGCCAAAATCAATCTCAGCTTCTGAGACTTCTCCAGTACTTTGTGAAATGCTGTCCAATTTCAGCATTTCCAGCCCCTGATCATTGATGAACTCAACAACCGAGTCAGTTTCATCGTTTGACAAGTATGCTCCATGAACTCGCATAGCTTCCGGTTGTCCGGTTGCCAAAAAGAGCATGTCTCCCAAACCGAGCAGCTTCTCTGCCCCGTTGCCATCAATGATTGTCCTTGAGTCAACTTTAGATGAAACTTGGAAGGCTATTCTGGCCGGGAAATTTGCTTTAATCAAACCGGTAATTACATCTACCGACGGCCTTTGGGTGGCTAAGACAAGATGGATGCCCACCGCTCTGGCCATCTGTGCCAGTCGGGTGATTAACAGCTCGGTCTTTGAAGAGGTACTGGACATCATTAAATCAGCCAGTTCATCAACAAATATTACAATATACGGCAGCTTATCTTCATCTTCAGTCTGTTTACTATTGTAATCGTGAATATTTCTAACCGAAGCATCGGCCAGTTTTTTGTATCTCGATTCCATTTCGGCAACAGCGTCGGTAAACACTTTTTCTGCCCGGCGTGGGTTGGTCACCACCGGACGACCAAGATGCGGGATACCGGAATAAACAGATAGTTCAAGCATCTTGGGGTCAACCATGATGAACCGCACCTGATATGGGTGAAGCGAGTATAGAAGCGATGTTATAAGAACGTTCATGCAGACAGACTTACCGGCTCCGGTTGCCCCGGCTATCAAAAGATGAGGCAGTTTGGTAAGGTCAATGACAAAAGGCTTACCGGAGGTTGTCTTACCGAGGGCCAGTGGCAGTTTCAGACTTGGATTCTTGAATTCATCCGATTCCAGAATTTCTCTCAAATAAACCATCTGCGGATTTGGATTGGGAATTTCAACTCCGACGGCAGCCTTACCGGGTATCGGGGCAATAATGCGGATTCTTTTTGCTTTTAAGGCCAGAGCCAAATCATCGGCAAGATTGATGACCTGATTTACTTTGACACCACTACCCGGTTTAAATTCGAATCGAGTAATAACCGGACCGGGATATTTATCAATTCTCCCTTCAATGCTCACACCAAAAGTTTCCAGTGTCTCCCGCAGCATCCGGGCGGTAAAATCAAGTTCTTCCTCGGGGATTGAACTGACTTCAGGGGGAGCATCATTCAACAAATCAAGTTGAGGGTATGAATATTCCATAGATTTCAGTTGAAGCTGTTTACTACCGGTTGGGCTGTCTTTCAATTTCAAACGATGCTTTTCAGGCGCCGAATCATAAGAGGCAGAAGAGGCAGAGAGTGGCTTATCCTGAGAAAAGTTATCCTCAGTCTCCTCTTCTTGGTCGTATTCATTTTCGTCTGTGGAAAAGCCGGATTCGCCGGTATTGTTTTTTTGAAACACAGAGGAAATCCAGTTAAACGAAAAGATTTTCTTCATAAAAGAAAACAGAGATGCAAAGATTCTGAAAATAAGTGAGAAACGAGGGAATGAAATTTTTACTGAAAAAAGAGGCGTTATGGAGGTATATAAAACAAGCAGAACAATAACAGCTCCCCCAAGAATAATATATGACCCCGTTTCTCCAAAAAGTTTAAACGAGAACCAGGTCAGTTTATCACTGACAATTCCCCCAACCGTGTTCATTTTTAAATCCAGAGTTCTTTCAAGAACAATATGGATATTGTATATCATTGTTCCTACCAGAGAGATGGTAAACAATAAGAAAGAGTTCAACTCTAAAGCTGATCCAATTTTCGATGAAAACATTCTTGCTGATAAGAGAATTAGCCCCATGGGCAGGAAGAATGCGAGCCAGCCAATAGTTTTTAAAAGATAAAATGCAAAAATTACACCGAGCAAACCAGCCTGGTTGTTGTATTGAATCTTAAACGGGTCTATGTGGTTATCAATTTCACCGCTGAGACGAGCGTCATCAAGTCCGTTATGAGTTACTAAAGAGACTAAGATCAAAAGGGCAAAAAGAAACAGAACAATTCCAAATGCTTTTTTTCTTTTGTCAGAGGAGACTTTCTTTTTTTTCTTTTTTGCCATTGTTCTAAATTAATCCGATTAATTGAAAAAGCACAATATAAAACAAATCGGCAGGTACGTAAGCACCTGCCGTTTTTCTTCAGACTTTGGGTCGGCTATTTTCTGACTGCTTCCTTGAGATGCTTTCCCGCTCTAAATACCGGAACTTTCCTTGCCGGAATCGAGATCGTTGCTCCAGTCTGAGGATTGCGCCCCATGCGGGCTTTCCTCTTGGAAACTGAAAATGAGCCAAAACCAGAAAACGAAACTTTTTTACCCTTTTTCAGCTGTCCGGTGATTGTGGACATGAAAATTTCAAGGGTTTCTGAAGCTTGTCTTTTGGTAATACCTGATTTGGTGGCTATCTTAGCAACCATTTCATCTTTAGTCATTTACCCCTCCTTGGGTTAAGGTTGGTTTCTTATGACATTTACTCAATCAGAAAGTTGAAAAACAGCATTTTTGTCAACTAAAACATTTCATAAAAAAGAGCAAAAACTATTGGATTTATTGACATTCTCAATGCTTTGTCCTGATTATCGTTGAACTCCCTTTAAGAAATTGTCATGAGCATTGTCCAGTTTAATCTCCGGCAGGGCAGTTACAAATAATTTGAAGCCAAAACCGCGGTTTGAACCAGATGGAACCCAGTACAAACTGCCTGACCAGCAATGAATTGTACGGATTATATTAACCGAACTGTTAACTGTCCGGCCGGATGAAAAATCATATGACTGTGAGTAGGCAATTGAAGTTGAGTTGGTAAGGTTAAAATTCAGGTTAAATCTGAGAAAACTTCGTTTAAAATAATTTTCGAGTCTCCCCGACTCTGAAAATGAATATGTGGCCGACATTGACCAGCCTTTGGAATTTGTCTTGGCCCGGCTCGCATAATTATTTTGCGATGACAGATTTTGACTGTTATTGATTCTGGCTGAATCTCTTTGCCCGCTTGCCGGGTCATGAATCATCTCATCAAAAAGAAATCTTTTGCCAAATAATGTCATTCGGGCGTTCAAGCTGAAACTTAACAGAACGGGCGAAAGGACTCTTTTTTCGTCTGTGTCAGGGTCATACAAGCTGTGCTGAAGGGTACCATCGAATGATATATATTTTAAGGCCGAGGATTGGAAATTGCTGGAGAGGGTGGAGAATGACTTCCCTTCAGCCAAGAAATTATACCTGAAACTTGAGCTGAATGACAGCAGGTTTAAATTTCTTTCTTTTTCTTCTTCACCAACTTTGGCCTGAAAGAGCTGACTTAAGGTGACAGAAACCGATGAGGTTTTTCTGCTTCCGGCCCCTCCGCCTGCAAAGGAACGGACATCCGGGTACAGGTCAATATCAGGAGAATAACTATATGAGATAATTGGTGTAAGTACGTGGCGGACGGCCTTGACCCCGAACAGATTGGGGCGGACGATGCCATACAGGTTTGTTTTAAATGAAGCTCCGGCGTTGTAGGAATAGGTGCGGTAAGTTGTGGAAGCATCGATTCCGGCTGCTATCGACTGGTCGGTTTCATGAATTTTGTACCAGGTTTCCGAGTAGCTGACTCTGGGTGTTAATGAAAAATACTTGAAGAGTTTCAGGGTAGGAAGATTTAACGCCGGGTTATGAGAAATCCTCGTATATTTTTTTCTACTTCTGAATCTTGTAGTGTCTGCCGACAAGATATTTCCAAGCGTATCTAAAGTCGTTACGATTGTGTCTATGGGTGACACCCGGTTTGAGTAATTTGTCATTCTGGGGGAATATCTGAAAGTTAGTTTGTTGAACCAGTTTTGTTTTAGTTTCCCTTGAGCGTCCTGTTTTCCTTTTCCGAAAAGATAAATAGTTGGCAAAGTCAGACTAAGATTTGGAAACAAGTCTGTCCTTGTTTCCAAATCAAGATTGACGGTGTGTGATATCTCCCCGGACAGCGACGTGGATTTACCAAATCTCTTGGTGAAATTAAGTCTCGATTTGGTAAGCCGGTTCAGTCTTTCATTCAGATTCTGGGACAAGTCGTTATAATAAGTTTTATCTGACTGGAAGTCGGCGTTGGCGGTGACTTTAAATGTTGGTGTAATGTTATGATTGTATCGTCCCCTTGCAATCCACCTGCTCCTTTTTACTTCCTCGGCTATGCTGTAATCATAACCGGTTTCACGACTAAAATGTCCGGAGATATTTCCGTTGAGAGAATAAATCTTATTGAAATTGAAGTTTCCTTTGAAAATGATTGTCTTATTCTTTTCATGATAATCAAATGAGGTCTTCAAATCTGTATAGTCAGAAAGTGCCCAGTAGTAACCAATATCATTTACGTACCTGTCGCCTTGTTGGAACTTCCCGAAAGTAAAGGGCAGCAACCCTGAGTGACGGCCTCTCTTTAGAGGAAAGACATAAAATGGTAAGATGATGATTGGAATTTTCTCAATATAAAAAACAACCGGCCGGGCGATCAGTTTGTCATTTTCAATCAGCTTCATGTTAGTTGAGCTAAAACTAAAATGAGGCTGGTCGGCATCGCAGGTTGTGTAACTGCCGTTTTGGACATAGAAGATATCTTCCTGCTCACGGAAGAGTTTTTCACCATAATAGATGCCTTCGGTGTAGCTTGATTTTGATTGAATAATTCTGCCCTTTTTGGTCGCAACTGAATATTCCAAATAGTCACCATAAACATCTTCGTTTTTGTCAGTCAGTCTTACCGGGATACTGTTTGGCTGCAGAGACTTTATGAATTTGTTGGAGGTTGAATCACCGGGCAGAGTGACACTGGCTGAATATGCCTTGACAACTTTTTTTCTGGTATCAAACAAAATCTTTTCGGCAGCCAGAGAAACCGTACCGGATTTTACCACCGCCTTATTGTTGAGGGTAATTAAGGAATCGCGAAGGTCATAATCTATTAGTTCAGCGTTGTAATAAATGGTGTCGTTTTTTGCTTTTATTAAAGAAGAATCGGATGGCTCTATGACTTTTCCACTGACAAACATTCCGACAGCACCTTTTAAAACTCTGATTTTTGCGAGTTCATCATTTATGACCGATAAAATAATCTCATCTCCTGAAACTTCGTTCTCATTAAATTCAGTATTACCTCGAAGAGACGGGTAATACCAGGAGTAAGCATTGCTCATGCAGTTTATCTGTTTTAATTCTCCGTTTTCAAAATTAAAATAGAGGCGGTCGGCTTTTAATTCTGCCCTGTCAAAATCATTATTGAGAGAATCAACCGGTTCCAAAATTTCGCCTCTTGCCGAATCAAGAACAATCAACTGGGAGAGTTTATCATTTTCAAAGATGATTGAAATTAATGAACCTGAAACCGTGGACTTGCCGCTGTGGGCTGTGGGAGAATCAGAAAGGTCTAAGTTTTTATCCCTGATATCCATGATGGCGCAGCCTGATTCCGAAGAAAGGTCATTGGAGGTGATAAGTACATTTCCGAACGCCTCAACTTTTTCTTTGGACCGGCTATATTCAATTTCATCGGCAATTATTTCAATCATTTGGGCCGTATCGGGATAGTTGAGGTAAAGGATGGGACGGTCAAACATCTGAAAATATTTATCATTCCGGTTAAAAAAGGCGTGTCTGCCTACCGCATACAATGAATCGTCATAGGACCACAGCTCTACATTTTTGCCTCTTGCTTCGGCTTCTTTGGTTGTAAGATTGTAAAAGGCAGAGTCAGCAAGAAGTTTATAGGCGACATCAATAATTTTGACATGACCTTTTAATCTGACTGATTGGCCTTGTTTATATATCGCCGTATCACAATAAATTGTTCCGCTGTCAGTTTTGAATCTGACGTTGCCGCTCAAATAAAAGATGCTGCTGCCATCATCCTGATTGACCAGTTCAACCTGGTCAGCATGCTCAAGAATAAAGGGGTTGTCCTGTGCCAATGCTGCATCAGCCAGAACGATCAACGAAAAAAGCAGCCAGACTGGTCTAATTGTTTGAAAGTATCTCAGTAACATATTTCTTATACAATTCTACTTTAGAATTATCCACTCCGCCGTAAGTGGCCAGTGATGAATTGCCGCCGCCTCTCAAGTCAAACTTTTCAGAGAAAGTTGTTGATATCTCTCTGGCATCAAATTTATCATTTGCAGCGGCAAAAACAATTTTGTCCCGGCATATTAATATTGCCAGTCCGGAGATTTTCTTAGCGGCTAAAGAAGCAAGCTGACCTAACATTTTTGTCTCAACTAAAGAGACTGTTTCAAAAATAATTTTCAGATTATTTATTTCAAATAGCCGTTCAGTCAATTTCCCGGCCATAACCGGGAGCAGCTCGTTTGACAGGGCGGTTATTTGTTTTCTCCGGGTTTTGTTTTCGTTATGAAGTTTCGTGATATTTTCTTCAATTTTGTCGACATGGCAGGTTAATCTGTTGGCGATTGAATTGGTTATGATTAGTTTTTGGGAATAGTCTTCTAAGGCCTGTCTTCCGGCAAGAAATTTTATTAGTATATTTTTTCTTACTTTTTCCGCGCCGATGAATTTTATAAGTACAATTTCCCTTAATGAATCACAATGGGTTCCTCCGCAGGCGGAGTAATCAAACTCGCCAATCTTTATAATGCGGATTAACCCTTTTCGTTCAGGAATTTTTCTCAAAGGAAATTTTCCAAGTTCTTGATGGTCGGCAAATAAAATTTCAACTTTCAAATTATCTCTGATAAGCTCATTGACCGTTTTTTCAATATCAGTTAATTGAGAATCAGAGACTTCGTCCGTGGCCAGTTCAATAGCACCATAGTTTTCACCCAGATGAACGGAAACAGTTTCCAAATCTGACTGCCGTATAAAAACCTGACTGATAATGTGCTGGGCAGTATGTTTCTGGCGATTATCCCATCTCCTTGTTTTATCGACTTCCCCTTTGACCGATTCACCCTTTTTGCCTATTTCAGTTGTAGAAACATGGGCAACATCACCGCTGTCAGTCTCAATCACATTTTCAATTTCAACAGAATTTATTGTTCCCCGGTCAAATAGCTGTCCCCCGGAGGTTGGGTAAAAAGCCGAGCGGTTTAAGAGTGTCTGATGCTTGTTGTCAACCCGGTAAGAATCAATTATTTCAGCATCAAAACTCAAGAGCGATGAATCTTTGTAGTAAAGCCTTTCTGTCATGATAATTCAGACTTTGACTCTGTTGGTTAAAGTACCAACTGATTCAATTTTGACCTCGATTACATCTGATTTTTTCATGGGGGAAATTCCTGCCGGAGTTCCGGTAGAGATTAGGTCTCCCGGATTTAAAGTCATTATATTTGAGATATAACTTATAATAAAGGGTATGGAGAAAATCATCAGCGATGTTCTCCCGCTCTGCATCACCTTACCGTTTAAGACAGCCTCAACCAAAATATCAGAATAATCTATATTTGTAACAATATACGGTCCTACCGGACAGAAACTGTCAAACCCTTTGGCCCGCGACCATTGACCGTCCGCCTTCTGCAAGTCCCGGGCCGTTACGTCGTTGACACAGGTCAATCCGAAGATATAGTTGTCGGCC
>JACZYS010000036.1:0-12140 GCA_022570975.1 Candidatus Zixiibacteriota bacterium
GTTAGACGCATACAAGTCTTTCAGTGCAGTTACTTTGTCTTCAACTTCGTTCAACAAAGCAATCCCATAATCACCTTCTGCTGATTTGTCGTTGGCTACGAGCGCCCGATAGCTGTCTATGGCATTGTTAATAGTGTAGATGTAGCTATTGGTAAGGTTATCTAAAGTGGTTGCCAGCAAGGGTTCCGGGAATGAGAGGAAGCTACGAAAGAGCTCTACTGTCGTAACACCTTCCGCCTTGTCGATGTGAGGTCTGGCTTGAGAAATCACTTCCTCGACAAAAGAACTCTGTATATCCAAATGGTTATGAGAGTTGTGCTGACCAAGAACTTGAGGGGCGAACTCCGAGAAATGCTCTGCTCCAAAGAAACGTCCACCTACCTCAATACCTTCAAGTAATAGTGCCTTGTCGACGAACGTATTACTTAGCGATAAGCTTAGCAGGAGTGTAGATAGGTTTCTAAGATTGGAACTGTGCTTAGTTGGGCCGCTACTATTTATCCCTTTATGCCAGAAATCAATTGCTCTCTTGATGTTGTCCTTCTGTAACTCCTCGAAAGCCATTTCATTTACCGGATTGTTCGGCGGCTCCCAGAACCAGAATAGTGAATGAAACAGTTTGTTGCGTGGTTGTTTTATCCTCTGAGCGGCATCAGTTATAGTATCAATATCTCGAATAACTTTTACGGGTAAGTAGTCATCAGCTGGATATTTTACCTGCCTGCCTAGTTCAAGATGAGTGCTTAGGTCCGAAATGCGTTTTGCTATTTCCCGTTCCGAAGAGGTTATTGGAAGTCCCAATACCCTAAATGGGTTTTGACTTATCAATTTCAAGTAGTTTTTCTTCTAAATGCAACAGGATAAGATATTCTAATTTCGCTTGATTTGACCTGCTTATTAATCTCTTCAGACCCGAACGTTTGAGACCAACCAATTTTGTGAGAGGGTAGGATGTAAAGATCAATCATTTCATCATCTTGAAAATCTATTTCAAGATTTGTAGTACTTGGTCCATCACTTGATACGAGGAAAACTGAATTGTTCAATATTGATAAATTTTCTTTGTAAGTTCCTGGTGCCACCAATACTGTATCACCATCAACCGCAGCATCGATACCAGCTTGAATTGTACTTTGGTCTGCAGGTACATTAATGGTTGCTGAATACGAAAGCCCAGCAAAAAGTATTATTGTGAACGAGATTGATAAATATCTTGCCAATATTCTCTCCATTTGTAATAGTAGAGACTCTCTGCAATACATACTAAGTATACAAAATTGTCGGTAAGTGTCAAGAAGTATCACATTCAAGGCATGCTCACACTCTCAATCCATTTGACGGACTGAACGAATCGTAACTGCTCACAGTATCAATATTGGACAGGTGAAGATAGTTTTGGGTAATCGCCAAGCTCGAATGTCCAAGAATTCTCTGTAGAACTGCTGGGTTGCCTCCTAACTTTATGTAATGAGTTGCTGCTGAATGTCTGAATAAATGTGGGTAGAGTTTGAGACTTTGTTTTTGCCCTAACCTCTGAATAATTTTATGACAATGTCTTTGCTTTACCTGCTCTCCATTCCTCATGCAGATTAAATATTCACCTGGATATTTGGAACGCCACTTGATAAGGAATTTGTGGAGTAGTTTAATAGTTTGTAGCCCCATAGGTACCATCCGCTCTTTCCTACCTTTGCCCAACACTTTGATGAGTCGGTTATCCAGGTTGATGTCACATACTTTCAAGTTAAGTAATTCGTTTTGCCTCAGCATACAATCCCAAAAGAGCAGGACCATGACTTTGTTGCGAACTGTCTCAAATACTGGTGTCTTTAATGACTTCAATACACGCTGAACATCATCAATTGTAATCACTGGTTTTATTTTACTTACTGTCTTGAGTTGCTTGATTCCATCCATCGGGCTGTCATTGGTCCACAGTCCTTCTAATGTTAAGTAATTGAAGAAGGTACGATATACTCTAATCCTACCGTTTATTGTCTCATCAGAGACATGTCCTTTGAGAGAGAAGATGTATTGTTGAATATCCTGTTTTGTTACGTCACAGAGTGACCTGTTACAACTCCTCAGGAAACGAACCAAGTACTCAATCCTCTCAAAGTAGCAGTCAATTGTCTTAGTTGTGAGGTTGCGAAGCTCACAGTCGAATCTGAATGCTTGAAGTAGTGAGTCTGGAGCAATTGCCCTAATGCTCTGACCGTTTTGTTTGTTGGTTTCACTAATCACACGCTGATACATAGAATACCTCCTGTCAGGCGCCCTTTTCGATTTACAGTTATGTGATTAGTGTTGGTAAGCTGTTGAGTAACAACATTTTAATACCCCGGACAGGACTCGAACCTGTGACCCTCTGCTTAGAAGGCAGATGCTCTATCCAGCTGAGCTACCGGGGCAGACTTCGTCTGTTTTTGTTGTCAAGGCAGTTCTCTGCCAATCTACAAAAAGTCTTATTTTTCCCTGACCAATACTATGTTTTTCTGCCTGAGATAGCAATAATAATTCCTAAGAATGTTTAATAATTTGGGGCAGACGAGGGCGTCTGCCGCCCACAAAATTTTGGGGTTATACAAAAGTATCAACGATATAAAAAATCGGGGTGAGAGGATTTGAACCTCCGACATCTTGCTCCCAAAGCAAGCGCGCTACCGGACTGCGCCACACCCCGATTAATTGAAGCGGTATAATAGGCTCAAGCCGGCTTTATGTCAAGATGAATATCGGTCCAAATATCTGAAACCGGCACATTTAACTTATTGTATAATATGAAAATAGAAAAATTGACAGTAATGCCCGGAGAATTGAGAAAGCTCATTTCTGCCTTGCCTATTTCAGATAAAAGCTTACTTTCATAATAATATGTCAAAAATAAATTTGATCGGAAAAACAGAATTAGAGCTTATTGAGCTGATGCAAAGCCTCAATCAGGCCGCTTTCAAAGGAAAACAGCTCTTCAAATGGATATATCACAACCGCCGCTATGATTTTTCGGCGATGACCGACCTTTCGATTGATATCCGGCAAAAACTTGAAGCCGGATTTGAACTTGAGACCATAACCGCCGAAAAGATTCAAATTTCTGAAGACGGAACCCGGAAGTTTTTGTTTCGGCTTCATGACGACAACCCAATTGAGGCGGTTTTGATTCCTGACGAAAACAAGAGGAATACTCTCTGCGTATCCTCGCAGGCCGGATGTGCTTTGGGCTGTACATTTTGTGCCACCGGAACGATGGGCTTGCTTAGGAATCTGACTGTTGGAGAAATTGTCGGACAGCTAATGTATGTCCGGGATGAGCTCGGCGACGACGCTTTTAGCAATGTAGTCTTCATGGGGATGGGCGAGCCGCTGGATAATTATCAGATAGTAGTTGAGGCTTTGGAAATAATGTTCTCAGCCACCGGTTTAAACATCTCACCCAAAAAAGTAACCGTCTCAACCTCCGGCATCACTCCAAAAATAAAAAAACTGGCCGAGTCCGGCTTAAAGCCGCGACTGGCAATCTCATTACATGCGGCCACTCAGGAGAAGAGGCTAAAAATTATGCCGGTTGCCCGGACCTTTAAGCTGGATAAGCTGATCGGGGCCGTTAAATACTATCGTGAAATAACAGGAACCCGGGTCACCTTTGAATATATTTTGTTTGAAGGCTTTAATGACAGAAAAGAAGATGTAAGAGCTCTTTCAAAATTATTGGGAAGAATTTCATGTCAGGTGAATCTGCTGGCCTATAATCCGGTGGAATCGCTTGATTTTAAAAGACCGGACGAAGATAATATAAACATCTTTGCCTCCGCTCTGGTTAAAAACAAATTGACCGTAACCGTTAGAAAGAGCCGCGGTCTTGATATTGACGCTGCTTGCGGACAACTGGCCGCCAAAGAGTTGATTAGAAACTAAAAATTTATCAGGAGTTACTTAAATGAAAGTCAAAGCAATCATTGTTTTCTCATTACTATTATTGACGGCGGTAGTTTCTGCCGAGACCGATATAACCGTAGGTGCCAACAAGATGCCGCCGCTAAAATGGGGTGAACAGACGGCAAGGTTTGATTTAACAAATAATTCAGACTACCTGAAATGGATTGCCGTTGAAATTGAGGTACAATATACCGGCTCATATTTAAGTCCGTCAAGAAAGACAGTCTCTTTTCAGCCGGCCATGCCGGAAGAATTAACAGAAATTTCGGCCCGGCTGGATATCCCCGGCAACTATGGTCAGGCCGAGGTCAAGGTCAATATGTATGAGGTGGTTGATACACTTGATGATATATTGCCCTACCAGAAATTTTTTGAACAGCATTTCTTTTTGTCCGCACCCATCCCGGAGTCGATGAATGATTATTTGGACGAAGAGATTACTCTACCGCCAAGAGTGAATGTTCATTCCGATTTCGATTTTGAATTTTCAAGAATTCTTCTGAAAATGATAAGCGAAAAAAAATCTGTTCCGGAAATTGCCAAAATTACAGGCGCTCAAGAAGATTATGTTAATAGTCTGATTAGCCGGTATCAGGAGCTTGGATACATACGGGGAGAGAGGGAGTCACGTTACCTGAGTTTTCCGTTCATAACCGTTGCTGAGGCCGAGGAAGGTCAGCTGCTTTCAAGAAAACTGGCTGATTCACTGGTGGTCATAATAAAAAACAATATGCCAAAATATGATGCCGTTTTTGATTCTCTGATTAAGGCCGGTGCTGTCTCAGCCGACTCCAATGAATTTTTCTCCAGAGGGGCCGTGCTCCATGACAAATATTCCACCACCGGAGCACTTTTGCTCTGGGATAAACTTGGCAAGTACTTAATAACAAGAAGTGCTCCGCTCCATATTTTTGACAACACCGACCCCTGTCACGCATATATACCATACTACATGTATGCTGTTGAGGGCGGGAATTTCTTTAGTGGGACCCATTATTTTGCCATGAGTATAAAGGGAAACGGGTATGATATTTTTTATGGCGATTTCATACCTGAGATTAATTGCGGGATCGCTTTTAAAACTAACAGAAGACAGAGACTTGACCATCTTCATTACCAAGAAAGTGAAGTTCCAGAAAAATTTATGTTTGACTCGTCGATTACAAATCCGGCAATTAATGCTTTGGGGGCGGGTACAGAGTCACTGTTGAATGATACCTACAACAGTCTCTTTGAGTTGGCTATAAGGTACGACCACCCAAAAGTCTCTTTTGGATACCGGTACTGGTTCTGGAATCTGACGGCCACAAGGACTTTGCGGACGTTGGTAGAGCAGGGAGTCTTAACCAGAAGAGGTAACGGGCAGTTTCAAATTATTACTATGACCGGATTGTAAGATGAACAAGTTGTCACTTGTTTTTCTGTCACTTCTGTACTTTGTGCCGTTTGTAGTAAGTTGTGACAAAACTGAAAAAATTAGCCGTGACCATATCCCTGCCCTAAAAGAAAAACTTTACCAGTTACAGCTTGCAGTAAAAAATAAAAACATCGGCGGCATTGATTCTCTGATGTCAGTTGAGATTTTGGACAAAGGTCTTAGCTCAGATTCTTTGCTCTCGCTCGTATATGGTACCGATAGTTCATTTGAGTTTACCCAGTTTGGAAATGCGGAAATTTTTTACACCAATCACCGCGGTTTTGTTGATTGCTATATTATGGACAGTTTGACGGAACGCAGCCGTCCGCTTAAGCTGGAACTAAAATTTGATGATTCTCTCTGGCTTTTTTTAAATTTTGAAGTTGGTCCAAGAGACAGTATCTGAATTTCCAATATAAAGTCCGACTACATCATCTAGGGTAATACTGCTTTGAACATAATGGCCAGATGCAAACATAATTTGCAGTAATATAACTAGTAATTTGGTTAACTCTATGATCATAAGACTTAATCCTCTAAAAAATAGACCGAAGGATGTCATATTGTGATTCATTAAAAGTATATTAATTATCTATATAACTGTCAAGGATTATTCTTGCCGCTTGAATCTATGGTTAGCAGGTGTACCACCTGCCACAGTCAAGTCTCTTGTACCCATAAAAAAAGGTGCTCAGTGAGCACCCTTGATCTTATTGTCCACCCTTCAGGCAGGGATGAATGCATTATTTTTAAAATTCAGGCGTTGCCGGTCAGCTTTTTTTCTCCTTGTCAACTTGCAGAGCTTTTGCATATTCTCCCTCAGACTGCAAAATCTTTACCGCTTTCATTACGGTCTCGTCTGTCTTCAGGATGATCTCTTCATATACGCCTCTTTCACCGGCAATAGCTGAGACAATCTCTCTTTTTATTTGACGTCTGATATAATCAATTGAGGTCTCAAAATCTTTTGCTTTTTCTTCATCTATCAAGTTGGCCAAATCTTCAAGCTCTTTTGCAAAGACTTCAGATTTTTCTTCTTCCTTAATTGTCTCTTCCAGTTTCTCCAGTGAATATTGAAGTGAGGTAGTATAGTCAAATTCTTTTTCTTCGAGGAAATTCTTGAACTGATTGGTAATTTCATCTGTGATTTCAAGGGTAGGTTTCAGATCAGGATTCTCAGAGATATACTTGATGGCAAAGTCAAATATCATTGACTGACGGGAAAGATTTATTTCAATTGGTTTCCACAGGTCTTTTTCAACTTCAACATCGGGAACAATGCCGCCGCCGCCATACACAACTCTTCCGCCGTTGGTATAGAAAATCTTCTTGTCAGCAATTTTAAGCGAGTCACCTTCTTCTTCATCATCTTTCTTGAGCGGTTTCTTGCTCTGCTTATCTTCTCTTTGGATACATCTTCCGGAAGGAACATAATACTTGGCCGTTGTTAGTTTCAAAGCCAGAGACTGGTCAGCGGAAATTGGAAATATTTGCTGAACTAATCCTTTGCCGTAGGTGTCACTGCCAAGAATCAGACCTCTATCCCAGTCCTGAATTGCGCCGGCAACAATTTCTGAGGCCGAGGCGGTGCCGTCATCGACTAAGATTATAAGCGGTTTGTCCGGGAAGATGGGAGGTCTTTCTGATTCAAAGTGTCTTTCACTCTCCTGGTATTTTCCTTTTGTATAAACAATTTCCCGGCCCTGTTCCAAAAACAGCTCGGCCGTTTCTTTGGCCTGGTCCAACAGCCCGCCGCCGTTATGGCGAAGGTCAAAAACTAAGCCGGTTACGTTTTGGTTGTTCAGTTTATTGATTGCTTCGCGAAGTTCTTGACTTGTTTCTTCCGCAAAGCGAGACAGTCTGATATAGCCGATAGTTGTACCCGGAATAATACCGGAATAATTTACAGACTTAAGTTCAATGACTGCACGATTAACCTCAAATTCTACTCTGTCTTTGATACCGGCTCTTTTGATTTCAAGTTTCACCGATGTTCCCGCTTTTCCACGCATCAGCTTGGAGGCATCGGACGATGACATCCCTTCGGTATCTTTTCCGTCAATTGTCCAGATTATATCACCGGCTCTTAAGCCTTTTCTGTAAGCCGGGGTGCCTTCGATAGGTGCGACGATTCTAATTCTGTCATCGCGGGCGTCAATCTGCATTCCCAGTCCTTCGTACTTGCCATGGGTAGATTCCATGAGAGCGTCATATGATGATTTTTCCATCAATACCGAAAAGCGGTCTAAATCCGAAAGCATCCCTCTGATACCGGCTTTGATTATTTCTTTGGAATCAATCTCTTCCATGTAGTGGTTGCGAAGATTAAATGCAGTTTGAGTGAGTTTTTTTACATCTTTTAAAAAGGTGTCCCGTTTAACCTGAGGCGATGGTGCATTTTCGCCGGTTTCATCAACATTAATCTGGACCGTATCAGCCCAGAAAACCGGCTCTTTGGCATCCAACTGAGTGATAGCTTCACCGGAACCTACAAACCATATTAATGAAATAGCAAAAACAGTAATGCCAAAAAGTTGAAGCGTAAAACGGGCCATATTTCCTCCGAATAAGTTTGGTATTCTATAAAACTAATTAACTTATATTTCCAATAATGTCAAGCTTGAGTCACATTTGTTGTTTATCTGTATCTCTTTTTATATTAAACTGTTACAGAAGAAACAAAGTTCCATATTATCTCGTAGTAAAAAGTTATGTCATTAGTAACCTCATCTTTTAAGGCAAACCGATTGCCATTATTTAAAATAGTTGCAGATAAAAGTGGAAAAAGGAAAGATTTAGATAGGTTAGTAATTTGTATCTTGTTCAACAATAAAGAGTTAGTTGATATAAGCAAGGAGTGCAAGAGTTGAGATTGTTCAAGATTTGAACAACCAAAAAAACTATATGAAATTCTATTATAGCACCTGGTTTGCATACTTGCTTAATTTGCTGCTTCCCGGTCTGGGACACTGGTTCTGGAACGAGAGGTTATTTGGCCTCTTTGTTTTCTTGATTACGGCCATTGCATCGGCTCTCTTTTTTGCCAGTTTTCTGATAAGCTTGAGTTTTCTGGCCAAACTCTTGATGCTTCTTCTGCCGGTACTCTTTTATTTTTTCACTTTTGTAGATTTACATAAGTCTATTACAGGTAAAAGAGCCAGTTTTTCACGAACAAAAAAATATGCTATTTCAGTTTTACTCTTGGGAGCTCTCTTTCAACTGGTAGTGCCATTATCACCGACCAATTTCTTTATCAGGAATTCGCCGAAAATTGAAGTGCTGAAGAATAATTCTCTTTCACCTCTTTACTCAAAAGACAGTTTCCTAATAATCAACCGTCTTTCATATCGTTCAGAATTATTCTTTTTTAATCGCTCTTTTTTTCATACTTTACCTGAACGTTATGACATTGTAAACTTTGAGAGAAACAATGATGAGTCTCTTTTTGGTATTGTTATTGGACTGCCCTCTGAAGAGATTGACATATGGGATGGCAGCTTGGTTGTGAACGGAATGATTCAAGACAAATTCTTTCAACTGAATTTTGGTTCTTCGCTTGAAACTACTTTTATAATCGTAGGTCAAACCTCTATTTTGGTGGGTACTTTTGGTTTTGGTCAGGTAAATGAACTTCATGAGATACCTCTGGAAGATTGTATTGGGAAAGTGAGTAACCTCTTCTGAAGAATGTCAGTAATCTTATTTTTGATCTGGATGGAACATTAATAGACAGCTCCAAAGGAATTGTGGAAGCCGTCAACTATGCCTTAAATCAAACCGGCACGGAGACCCAGCCGCCAGAAAAAATTATTCCGTTCATTGGTTATCCCTTTAGAGTCATGTTTCCGAATTTTTCAGACAGACCGGTAAAGGAGCTTTCATTATTGTTTCGCAAAAAAGCACTGGAGACAATTGTGCCCTCAACAATAATACTTCCCGGAGTAGAAGAGGTTCTAAAAGAATTGTCAGAGCGGGGATTTAAGATGTCAATAGCGACTACCAAAATCAGAGAACATATTGATGGGATACTTGATAAATTTTCCTGGTATGATTATTTTGATATGGTAATCGGCGGAGACGAAGTAGAGAAAGTAAAACCGGACCCGGAAATGTTTCTGACCATTATTGACCGCTTAAATGAAACAAAATTAAGCTCGGCTGTTATTGGCGACACCGAAAATGATATTCTTGCCGCCAGAGCAATTCCGGTTAAAGCGATAGCACTAGAATGCCCATACGGCGGAGAAGAAAAAGTGATTGCCTCAAGTCCGGATTTCTATTTGAATTCAATAAGTGAACTGCCGGAACTTCTGTCAGGAGCAAAGATTGAACAAAGAGAGAATAAATGAATAATTTATATGTAAGCAGTTTTGAAAATGACTGGGGGAGGTTTTATGCCGCCTCCACAGAAAAAGGATTGACCCTTCTTTCCATGCCGGGCGAAAAAGAAGCTATTTTTGATGCCTCCATTGAAAAATATTTTGCTGATTTTAAGATTGTTAATGGAAATAGAAAAAACAGCAATGTCGAAAAACAGTTGAAGAAATATTTTAATCACCAGCTGAAAAAATTTGATTTGAAATTAAATATTTGTGCCAGTCCCTTTCATCAAAAAGCTCTGAAACAGGTTTACAATATCCGATACGGCACAACCGCTTCATATGGAGATATTGCCAGAGCTATTGGCAGCCCCAGAGCATACCGGGCCGTTGGTACGGCTAATGCAAAAAATAAAATACCGCTAATAATACCGTGTCACCGAGTGGTAGCTACGAATGGAATAGGCGGATATGGCGGGGGATTGAATATGAAAAAGAAACTTCTCAAGTTTGAGGGTGTACTTTAAAATCAGAATATCCGGGAGATAAAATGGATCCAAGAATAGAAAAACTGGCAAAAGTATTAATTCATTATTCGTTAAAATTAAAAAAGGGGCAGCTGCTCAAAATTCAGGGAGAGGTGGAAACTTTACCACTCATAAGGGCGGCCTATGAAGAAGCAGTAAAAGTTGGTGCACATCCATATGTTAGTGTTATTGTCCCTGAAAATACTGAGTCTTTTTTAAGGAGCGCCAGCAATGAGCAGTTGAAATTTATCTCCCCGATAACTAAAATGGAAATTGATAAGATTGATTCCCTGCTTGCAATCTGGGGAACGTCAAATACGAGGAATCTGGCTTCAATAAACCCCAAAAAACAATCTTTGCAAAGAAAAAGTTCCGGCCCTTTAATGCAAAAACTGTTCAAGAGAATTGCAGAGAAGAAAGTCTCCTGGGTGGGCACCCAGTTTCCCACAAAAGGAGATGCTCAGGAAGCAGATATGTCTTTGAGGGACTATGAAGATTTTGTTTACGGTGCCGGACATATTGATTCCAAAGACCCGGTGAAACATTGGTTGAAAATATCACAAGAGCAGGAGAGGCTGATAAAAATTATGAACCGGTTTGATAAAATTCATGTTCAGTCGGCTGATACTGATTTAAGACTATCCGTAAAAGGCAGGAAATGGATTAACTGTGCCGGTACCGAGAACTTTCCGGACGGTGAAATTTTTACCGGGCCAATAGAAAATTCTGTAAATGGGTTTATCCGTTATTCATTTCCGGCCATATATATGGGAAGGGAAGTGGAGAATATCAGGCTGGAATTCAAAAACGGAAAAGTTGTTAAGGAAACAGCCGAGAAAAATCAACAGTTTTTGACCTCTATGCTAAATATGGATAAAGGTGCCAGGTATGTTGGAGAATTTGCTATTGGCACCAACTATGATATCAAGAAATTCTCAAAAAACATTTTGTTTGATGAAAAAATAGGAGGTACCTGTCATCTGGCCGTTGGCGCATCTATTCCCGAATCAGGTGGAAAAAACAAAAGTGCCCTTCATTGGGATATGATCTGTGACCTCAAGAAAGATTCTGAAATCTCAGCCGATGGAAAAGTAATTTACAAAAACGGTAAGTTCAAGATCTAAATTTGAGGATTACCGATTATGGGGGTGGGGGAGGCCCGCCCTTGAAGAGATAATTTACAAAATAAGTCAAATCAACTATGTTAACGTCAAGATTCCCGTCTAAATCTGACGAGAAAATTGTAATTGGCTCGGCACCGTTTTTGAAGAAGTATTTTACAAAATATGTCAGGTCAGCAATATTGATTTCACGGGAGAAGTCAACATCTCCTCTTTCTATGTAAATTGATTTGATACTTCCGGGTACAAATTTTGGTTCATAGGAAGCAAGGCCGCTTTCTAATTTGAGTGTAAATGTAGAATTTGTGGAACTGTCTATAATACTTATCAATCCGCCATCAGCATACTCTGAAATGGTGAAAAATAGTTTCAAAATCTCACCGGAACCGACTGCAAGCAACGGGGAGCCTCCACCGTTATTGGCCGTAATCTTAATCGTGTATGTTCTTGTTGTGGGGCTCTTGGTTAGCTCGGTAAATTTCTCAAAATAGTTTGTTCTCAAACCAAAATTTGCCGAGTCAAAAGTCATGTCAAAAGTGTCTTCAAATACAAAAGGAATAATTATTGAATTCAGCTCGATAGAATTGGTCAGATTTACGGATAGTTCAACCGGATATCCGGACGCTGCCGAATCTGATTCAAAAGTAAGCGTATCAGCTGCTACAATAATCAAAGAGCTCTTTGTTGAAGTCAAATCACCGTAAGGGGTGGTAACGGTGAGTGATATATCATAAATGCCGGCTTCTGTAAAAATATGCTGGGGGTTCTGTTCAAATGCAAAATTGCCGTCGCCAAAATCCCATTCCCAAGACAATGAGTC
>JACZYS010000036.1:12150-15466 GCA_022570975.1 Candidatus Zixiibacteriota bacterium
CTGGAAGTGTTGAGGGTGGAGTCATGTTGAAACTGAACCGTTAACGGGAAGACTCCAATATTTACATCAGCCGTGAAGTCTGAACCATAATCCAATGCCTTACCCAGATTTATAACCCCGTGTCCGTAGTTGTTGTCCGGCAAATCTGCGTTATCTGCGGTGTTCATTAGGGCTTCTCTTATTATTTGCGGCGGCAAAGTTGGTCTTGCCTGAACCAGCAAGACAGCAGCTCCGGCAACCAGAGGTGTTGAAAGAGATGTTCCACTAACATTTGCATAGCTGTTATCAGATGATGCCGAGGCCGCCGCCGTAGAAACACCCCGGGCACATACTTCCGGTTTCATTCGTCCATCAAATGTAGGTCCTCTTGAAGAAAAACTGGCCAGAGTTCCGGCACTGTTCACGGCGCCAACAGCAAGAATTTCAAAAGCATCGGCCGGAGCAGTCAACGTTCCTGCTTCCGGTCCGCTGTTTCCCATTGAGTTACAGACAACAATTCCAAATGAGACAGCCAGGTTGGCAGCAATTGTTGTAATTGCGGTTTCTCCGTCATAATCGGCATAGCTGTACCAGTTAGAATATCCAAGCGATGAAGTGATGACATCGGCACCCAAAGAATCTGCCCATTCTACGGCATTCATCCAGTTGTCCTCTTCTACTATTGTTTCGCTTCCGACATCTTCAGTCTTAGCCAGCAGGAAATTTGCTTTATATGCCGGTCCCACCATTTGTCCAAATTTTCCACCTCCGGAGACCGACCAGATATATGTCCCATGATTCCATTGGCTGGAAAAATCTTCCGGCTCGTTGGATGTATTGCCGTCATCAAATACAAAATCATATTCATCTAAAACTCTGTTATCAAGAAAATGCTGGGCAAAGGCTTCATGAGATTTTCTGAAGCCGGTATCAAATATTGCCAGAGTTACACCGGTTCCGTCAAAGCCTTTGTCGTGAGCTTCTTGCACATTTATTTGAAACAATTGTCCGGTTGCAATTCCGTAATCAATCCCTCCATCAACAGATTGAGATTTACGCTGGGGGTCGATTTTTGATTCCGGGAATGGCGATGCATCTCTTTTATAAGTTGCAACCGGTTTAATTTCGGAAACGAATGAAAGTAAACTTATCTCATCCAAAAGGTCAAAAGGTATATCAAAACTTGCGGCGGTAAGCCATTTGGAGGTTGTCCTGTGAACAGCGCCAAGAGATTTAATCTGATTTATGTATTCATCTGGAACCGGCAGCTCGGCAAAAGTGATCTTATCAATTCCGGCTTTTAATTTTCTCAATTTTCTCTTTTCAGAGATGACAACTTTGGATACAGCTTCTTTATATGAGCTCTGGTCAAGAATTCCTTTATCAGTGAAGAAAACCCAGACTCTTGCATTATCAGGGTTTTTTGTTATGAGAAATTGTTTTGAACTTTCTCTGATAACTATTTCTTTCTTGGAGAATATTATTGGCTCTGATTGAATAATTTCAGGTGTTGGTTTAGAAACAATTGTGGAAGAAGCAAAAATCAAAAACAAAGCAGTTAGGAAATATTTCATGTTATGTAATCCGGTAATTTGTTTAAGTACATGTCAGCATTCTGTTTAATCAATAAAGTCGGTTTTGTACGGTTTTCCTTAATGTCGAATCAAATCTATCAGTATTGGAAATTTACCATACTTATTTACAACTTTTAATATAATCAGTTAGTTCCAATTTTGATAGAAATATTTATTTCGACGCATATAATGCTTTACTGTTCAAGACAATAGCTCAAATACAATGAGTGAAATGACTTCTTTGGAGATAAAAGGCATACATTCTGCTTAAAATAATGGCAGATGAATAACTTAGAGTTCTGATCGTGAAGATTACTAATAACAGGTGGAAGATATGTTTAAAAGATTAAGGTCTACAAAAGGAATATCGTTGATGGAGATTCTGTCAACAATGGTAATTATTGGAATTGTTTCCAGTATGGCAGTTCCCAGATTCAAAATAGCCATGGAAAGAATAAGCTACCAGTCTTCAGACAGGGAGATGCTTTCTCTTCTCAGATTAGCTCGTTCTTTAGCAATCTCCGAAAAAGCACAATATGGAATTTATTTTGAAGATACAACCCCCAGAAAATACCGGTTATTTAAAGATGTTTCCAATCCAAGCGCATTTACATATGAAGATTCTGACTCCACGATAAAAATTGATACTTTATCTGGTGATTTTGCCATGCTTTACACTGATATTACTGGAAATTCTGTCGTCTTCCAGCCAAATGGTTCAGCAGGTTTCATCGGTGGTGGGAATATTACCAGTATGGCCATGTCTGAGGATGTAATAGCTATATTTGTACATAATATCCTGGCCTCGACCGGCAGGGTCAAATCGCGCGCGGTCAGGCGCCCGATGGCCGCGTGCACCTGGTAACCGGCGATGATTTCGTCGCGCTGCGAGCGCACCAGGCTGACCTGGGCGTCGAGCAACTCCTGCTCGGCGTCGAGAATGTCCAGGATCGTGCGCGCGCCCACGGCGTTTTCCTGGCGCACGCCCTCGAGCGCGATCTCGGCCGAGCGAACCCCGGACTCGAACGAGCGGATCTGGGCGCGCGCGGTCGCCAGGCTTTCCCAGGCGCTGATCGCTTCCTGTTCGATGCGCCGGCGCGACTCCTCGACCTCGATGCGCCGTTGGTTGGTAATCTGCTTGGCTTCGCGCACCCGGCTCGAGACCGCGCCCTGCTGGTAGAGCGGGACGGTGATCTCGGCGAGGATCTGCGCCCGATCGGTCTCGCCGGCCCGCTGGCTGGTCTCTTCACTGTGGCTCATGGAGGCGTTGATCTGCACGCTCGGCAGCAGTTCGCCGATCACCTCGCGGACCCGCCGCCGCGCGGCCTTTTCGGCGAAGTTGGCCGCCAGCACGTCCGGGTTGCGCGATACCGCCTGGTTGATGACCGCCTCCAGGCTGGCCGGCATTCCATCGAGCGGCAGCGGTGGCGGCAGTACGCCGGGCACGCTTCCGACCACCTCCGCGTACACCGCCCGGCTCGACCTGAGCGCCCCCTCGGCGGCGATCCGCGAGGCGGTGGCGACCGCCAGGCGGGTCTCCGACTGTGCGACATCGGTACGCGTGACCTCGCCGACCGTGAACCGGTCCTGGCTCGCCTCGAGCTGGCGCGCGATGACCATTTCGTTCTTGACGTTGAACTCGATGACCGCCTGGTCGCGCCAGACGTCCATGTAGGCGGTGACCGCGCGCAGCAGGACCGACTGCTCGACCGACTGCAGGGTCGATCGCTGGGCCCGGACCTCGTGCTCGGCGCGCTGGGTCG
>JACZYS010000230.1:0-1870 GCA_022570975.1 Candidatus Zixiibacteriota bacterium
CTGAGACCGATATTTAGCCAGTGCCGTTGGCACCTCTTTTACAACTTATATCTCTGCCAAAAATTCGGTCATTGTATAGAACAGACTATATCTGAGACCGATATTTGGCCACAAAAAAAGTGGGCTGTGCCCACACGTTAATCTGTAATTATACGCTCTAAGTTATTAGAGCGCAATAAAATTCTTCATAAATTGGATAAAATAAGAGAAATTTAATTTATTGTATCAGCCAGCTTTTTTACCGCCTCAGCCACAGAATTCAGGTCAACTAACTCAAAATCCTTCTTAGCTCTGGATTTAAGCTCTATCTTGCCATCCGCCAGAGACTTATCCCCTATGGTTATGCGAATTGGAATGCCGACTAAATCTGAATCCTTAAATTTGACCCCCGGTCGTTCATTTCTGTCATCGGTCAGGAAATCAATTCCGGCAGAATTGAGCTGATTTTCAATATTTTCGACGGCTTTCATGTGCTCATTTGTTTCCGCCTTAAGTGGAATTATTTCAACCAGATAGGGGGCAATATTTTTTGGCCAGATAATTCCATTATCATCATGATATTTTTCAAGTGCCGCCTGAACCGTACGAGTTATGCCGACGCCGTAAGATCCCATAATAATCGGATGTTCTTTTCCGTCGGCATCAAGAAATTTGGCGTTCAATGTTTCTGAATACTTGGTGCCGAGCATGAAAGTATTGCCGACTTCAATAGCCTGTTTAGCAGTTAATATTCCGTCATCAGATAGAGGACAACCGTCACCTTCACGAGCTAAGGTTAAATCAACAATTTCAGCGGCTTTGAAATCCCTGTCCAGATTGACATTAATGATATGTTTTTCATTGGCGTTAGCACCGACAATAAAGTTCCTGAGTTTGGCCACCAACGGATCAACTAAAATGGTTACATCTTGCAGGCCAACCGGACCGGCAAAGCCAACCGGAGCTCCGGTGATTTTTGTTACCATTTTGTCATCGGCCAGTTCCAGCTCCACAGCATCAAGATGGTTTTTCAGTTTAATTTCATTAACATCCCGGTCACCACGAATCAGAACTGCAATCGGTTTGTCATCTACTTTGTAAATTAATGTTTTGACCAGCCGGGTTGGTTTAACTTTTAGGAATGACGAGACCGCTTCAATGGTAGCTGCTCCCGGAGTATCAACAGTTTCCATCTCCTTTATGTCCGAATCTATTTCAATATCGGCAACATCCCTGAAAATAGCTTTCTCATCATTGGCAGCGTAGTCTGATTTATCACTGAACAAAACTACGTTCTCTCCGGCATTGGTTTCAATTAACTGCATAAACTCATGGGCGGCTTTTCCACCCATGGCACCGGTATCGGCCTCTACTTTGACAACATCAAGTCCGGCTCGTTTGAAAATTTCAAAATAGGCATCAACCATTTTCTGGTAAGATTTATCAAATGATTCCTCGGTGGCATCAAAAGTATAGGCATCTTTCATAATGAATTCCCGGCCGCGGAGAAGTCCAAACCGGGGACGGATTTCATCGCGGAATTTGGACTGAATCTGATAAAGGTTCATGGGCAGCTGTTTGTAGCTTTTAACCTCACCGGCAATGAGAGTTGTCACCGTTTCTTCGTGAGTGCCGCAGAGAATCATTTCATGGTCGTGGCGGTCTTTCATTTTCATCTGGTCATTTCCAAGAATTCCGTATCTTCCCGACTTCTCCCAGATTTCTGCCGGACAGAGCACCGGCATGGTAATCTCAAGGGCTCCGGCTTTGTTCATTTCGTCGCGAACGATATTTGAAAATTTATCAAGAACTCTCTGCATCAGTGGCAGATACATATAATTGGGTGGCAACTTGTCGACAAAGCGTGGCGTGCTGCCCTGCATTTTTTGGG
>JACZYS010000230.1:1880-3240 GCA_022570975.1 Candidatus Zixiibacteriota bacterium
CGCTTGGAGTCTCTCTGAGTGTCGGGATATATGTCTGCGACCAGCGCATGAGAGAAAGTTCCTTTCGTCTTTCATTAACTTTAATTCCGCCGAATCTTGTGATTCAGAAGTAGCCAAAATAATGAATTTTATGATTAAAGCAAGTGTGGCTTTGCCACTTTTTCCAGGTCAAGAATTCCTGATGAAATTTGATTGATTTTAGAGATTGTATTTGGTATTTATTATCTTTAGAGGTCGCTTATGGACTATCGATGGTATGATTCTAGTAAAAGTGGCCTCGCCACGCTCCCGTGGTGTAACGGATAACACATCGGCCTCCGAAGCCGAAAATTCGGGTTCAATTCCCGACGGGAGTATTTGTAATTTTTTGCAGGAATTAAAATGTTTGATTTTATTAGAAGATTGCGACGAGAAAAATTAACAATTTACAAGCAAAGCAAAAGTAATCGGTCTAATTCACTTTGGGTGATAATTCCAACATGGATTATTGCTTGCGCTGCAATTGTCACATCTATTACAACTACTTACTTCATGAATAAGCAATCAGACGAAATGAAAAGGGCTACTGATCTTGCTTGGAGGCCTTATTGCAATATAATCACCGCTGACACGTTAACTTTTAATTTGACGTATCAATATACAGATCCTATTTCCCTGAAACCTACTAAATCATCAATCAAGAACTGGCCAATTGATACGATGCAAGTTAATGACACTTCTAAAGTGAGGGCACTTATCGAAATTTCTTTCGTGCCAAGATTCGACAATTTTGGTAAATTGCCTCTGTGGCTAAACAGCTTATACTTCTCTACTGCAAGATACTCAGAATGGTCAATAGAAATGAAGAAGAATCCATCAAAACTAATAGAATCATTTAGAGAACAAGACGTATTTCTACTTAATGAAACTGATAATGTAGTTTTGCCAGATAGTAATTTTACTTCAAAAGTTACTGGTAGTATTGGTAGGACGATTTCTTTTAAGGAATTGATTTCATTAGCAAGTATAGATAGTAGTCTTTTCCTTTATCCCTATACATATATCGAGTACCAAGATTTTAAAGGTAGAACATTTGATGCTATAAGAGTATATTTCTTAAAGATAAAAATTGATACAGTTGGTGGTAGATTTTCATACCATATCTTAGATTTTGGTAAAGAAAAATACGCTTGGGACATTCATTTTAAATGAGACTGAGCCGGAAATTCGGGTTCAATTCCCGACGGGAGTATTTGTAATTTTTTGCAGGAATTAAAATGTTTGATTTTATTAGAAGATTGCGACGAGAAAAATTAACAATTTACAAGCAAAGCAAAAGTAATCGGTCTATTTCACTTTGGGTGATAATTCCAACATGGAT
>JACZYS010000231.1:0-1997 GCA_022570975.1 Candidatus Zixiibacteriota bacterium
ATGTAAAGCGCAAAAAATAGCAAGCCAATTGTTAAACTTGAAAAAACGAAGTATCTTTTGAAGTATTTACTTAATAATAATATTGAAAGGTAAAGAACAAAACTGATAATTAATAAATAAAAAAAGGATGGAAAAAGATAATTGTTTGCTTGATTTGTAAGTATATCTACTCCAATAAAATCACCTTGGGTTATCTTCTTTATCTTGAATATAGGTGCTAATATAAAAACGAAAAAAGACATAAAAAACAAACTTAAAATTTTATTTTTTATGTAAAATTCTTTTTCTTTAAATATTAAATACCATAAAAATGCTGGAATTGATAGTAAAAACACCATTGCAAATAAATTCAGGAAATATATAAAAAATAAAGAAAGTTGTTCAAATAAAATCAAATTTTTAGATATTCCAAGATTAATTAAAACAATGATGGAAAAACACAATATAATAAATAATCCGTCATTAAATGAAATTTTAGAAATTGATAGAAAAATAAAAGAAGAGACAAAAGAAATAATAGAAATCATCCATCAAGAAAACACAAAAAAAATCAAACTGATCTTACATCAGGAAAACAGCGGTTCACTTGTCAAGGGAAGAGAGGAAGTTATTGCATCGGCCAAAGGTGAGTTTATCGCTCATTTGGATGCTGATGATTTCTTAGAAACCAATTTTATTTCCAAACAGATGGCTGAATTTGAAAATGACCCAAGCCTTGACTGGATTTCAAGCGGGGTCAACATTGTTGACAGGTACGGAAAGTTTCAGGAGAAATGGACTTATGAAAATTTCTCAACCAAGCCGCTTGAAGCACTTCATCGGGGATTCAAGTATGCCTCCGTACCGGTTCCAAAAAATGGTATTTTCAAAAAGTCATTTTTGACAGCAAACAATCTCAGCTGGTATCAGCTTCCTTCCACCCTTCAAGGTGAAGATGTAATTACCTCAGTCAAGTATCTTGAGGCCGACCCAAAAATAATGATAATAAGTGAACCGCTCTGGAACTACCGAATCCATGGCAAAAACATGTCCAATTCTGTTTCTGAACGGATCAAGATGATAATTGATGTCAAAGAATATTACATTAAGAATTTTAATGAGATGATATACATGTTTGATCCCCGGATGCTAAAATATCCGCAGGGGAGCAATGATTATAGGGCGCTCAAATTTTATATGATTGCCAAAGATTATTTCAGGGCAAAGAATTCTTTTAAACCGCCGGATATTCTCAAAGTATCGGCCAGCCAGTCAGATTTAAAAGAACAGTTGCAGCTTTTTGATTACCCGATTATGAAATATGTTAAAAAATCGCTGGATAACTCCGATATTTTCAGAAAAGAACTGAACGGTATTTCTTCAAGAATCACCCGGACCGAGCAGATTATGGAGGGAAAAAGGAAATTGAAACTTGGAGATTTTGCCGCAGCCAAAAAATGTTTCGCAAATCTCATCGACAATGGAAATGACAGTGCCGAAATTAATAACGGTTTATCGGAAGCCTCTTTTGCCTTAGGTGATATAAATTCTGCTGAAAAATTTCTCTGTAAGGCTCTGGAACTCTCTCCGACTGATTCCACAATCTTAAATAACTCCGGCGTTCTTTTATACTCTCAGCAGCAATATCTGCGTGCCGAAAGAGCATTCACCAGAGCAATTCAGTCAGACGGCCATAATGGCGAGGCCCGCATGAACCTCTGTGAATTGTGGGGAGAAATTTCGGCCAGAGTGGAAGTGGACTCAGTTAGAAGCAGTTGGTTGATAGATACTGTCAACTGGATATCAAACAATAAGGCCGACCCCAAGAGAAACTCACTGATAAAGCTCAACGAAAATCTACGGACAGAAGTAATGACAGAATTTGAAAACGTTGCCTCCGACTCCGGTGAAAAAATAATGCTGCACCGACCCTCAAACGGTGCCGTAAAATATCTGGTAGAGAGCTGGGCTGATGCCCTCAACCATATGGGAGTAGAAACTTCAATTTTGGATTGGAG
>JACZYS010000231.1:2007-3231 GCA_022570975.1 Candidatus Zixiibacteriota bacterium
AAATTTGAACAGTTTCAACCGACGGTCTTTATTACCGTTGCCGATGATGCCTATATAGACACCCTTGACAACAGATACATAGCTGACTACCGGAGGGCTAATTCTCTCAAGATTGGACATATTTCAACATTTGAAAAAGATTTCCCGGATTGTGATTTTCTGATAACTTTTCATCTTGACCCGTCGCTTGATAAACAGATGCAAAAGGCAAGACTTCCGCTGCTTGCAATTCCATTTGGAATCAATCCCCGCCTTCATTATATGAAAGAAGGGAACGAGATTTGGGATTACTTTTTTGTCGGGACCAATTCTCCCTTTAAGAAAAAGGAAACAGAAGATTACCTGATGCCTGTAATAAACAAGGCTCGTGGAATCCTGGCCGGGGTAAACTGGAAAACCGGTTTTGGTGAACTGAGAGTTGCCGAAGCTGCCCGGCTTTACAATTTCGCCAAAATTTACCCAAATTATCATGTCAAAAGACAGATGGACGAGTTTAACGAAATAAATGAACGGGCTTATATAATTCCGGCGATGGGTGGGTTTGAGCTGGTCGATAATCCGGTGGCAATGAAATCAGAATTCTCTGAAACAGAAATGGCCGTAGCCAGGTCACCTGAAGATTTTCTCGACATGTTCAATTATTTTATTAATAATCCACAGGAAAGAGAAGCTTATATTAAAAACGGCATGGCCAGAGTCTGGAAAAACTACACTCTCTTTCATCGTCTGATGCCGCTTTTGCATCACCTGAATATCAAAACAGAGCAGACTGAAAAATATAACGATCTCGTTACCGCCTGAGAAATCAGACAAATAGACATAAAAAAAGAGCAGAAAAATATTCTGCTCTCTTAAATTAAGTCAAACAAGAATTATTTCAAATATCAGCTCAAAGCATTCGAAATAGCATCCAATCTATCTAAATTAAAATTTAAACTGTATGACGATTAATCTTTCGTTTATTATACAGTAGATAAAAAACGATACCTGCTCAATTATTCCAACATCTACTAAAATAATTTCTAACTCAAATTGCATTGCCATGTAGACAGTTATAACAAATCCAAAAAGTGGTAAAATTGGGAATTTACCTATGTTTAGTGGAACTCTAAATGGTCTTTCTTCATCAGGTCTTACATATCGTAATAAAATTACTGATAAGTTCACCATCGCAAATGTAATGACAATTGCAAAAACAACAATATTTGCAACAATTACAATATC
>JACZYS010000232.1 GCA_022570975.1 Candidatus Zixiibacteriota bacterium
TGCTCCGCCTATTTTGTTCAAAAAGTAACACTCAAAACGATCTAAATTTTGACTCTCTGTACTCATGGTCGTAGCATATGGCAAGACGCTTATCCAAAGATTCACTCTCAATGCACCGCCCCCACATGAAGACATTCCTGGAGAATAAAGGGGTTATCGAGAAGTAGACCCAATAACATCTTGGATATTGCTGAGAAAATAATCCCTTTCAAAAAACTGTCAAAATGTTACCTTATTGTGAGGCCATTAATTATTAACAACATTTTAAAGTGGAGGCGATATGCCTAATTGTAACACACTAAATCTGAAGTTGATTGCCCTTTCTATTCTTTTTGTCGCTATATTGACTGCTCAAACTACTACTTCAAAAGAAAATGTGTCAAGTCTTCAGTTTTCCCAAAACATGAGTTCAATGCCATTGGCTTTTACTGAAAATCAAGGGCAGTGGGATGAGAAAGTTCAGTTCCGAGCAAATGCCGGTGGAGCCACAATGTGGTTTTCTCCCGATGGAGCTTTTTACCAGTTTACCAGAACAATTGAATCAAAGCCAAAATCTATCGTAGATAAGAGCTATGGCATGCCAGATATGATGGACAGGCAACCTGACGCTATTGAGACCATGATGATAAAAGCCAACTTTGTGGGGTGAAGTTGTTGAACAGAAACCGGTCATTTATCAAATAGATCACAACAATTCTAAAGTTGCTATCAAAGGTGAATACAAGATAATGGGCACTAGTGCCTTTGGATTTAAAATGACAGGTGACTTTGACAACAGTTTACCTTTGGTGATTGACCCTGTCTTATCTTATTCCACCTACCTGGGAGGGAGTGGTTCTGATCTTGGCTTTAGCATCGCAGTTGACGGCTCCGGCTCAGCTTATGTGACGGGTGTGACAAGTTCTACAGATTTCCCTACACTAAACCCGTACCAGACTAATAATCAAGGTGTTTGGGATGTCTTTGTAACCAAACTAAGCAGTTCGGGAAACAGCCTTCTCTACTCCACCTACCTGGGTGGGAGTGGAACTGATTGGGGGAACAGCATCGCACTTGACGGCTCCGGTTCAGCTTATGTAACGGGTTATACATCTTCTACAGATTTCCCCACTCTAAACGAGTTCCAGACTGATCAAGCTCAATGGGATGCATTTGTAACCAAGTTCACGAACCCTCCCAATTGTTGTGTTCTCCCCGGTGATTTCTCTGGAAATGCCACTCTCAATATTCAGGATCTAACTCAACATGTTGCCTGGATGTTTAAAGGGGGGGCCGCTCCTGCTTGTCTCAACAACGCCGATGTTAATGGCAATTGTGAAACAAACATCCAAGATGTGACAATTAGGGTTGCATTTATGTTTAAGGGTGGACCAGATTTGATTTGTGGGTGTGCTGAATAAATTCTGGATACCAGTTTTCACTGGTATGACAAGCTGCGCCAGTAAAAATTTATTGGTAGAAGTGTAATTCTACGAAAAACAGGCAACGCCTGCTATTCTTTGGTCATATAGAATCTGGTAATATGGTCCCAGGCTTCTTGTGCCGTGTCGGCAAAGTAAAAGATATCCAATTCTTCGGGAGCAATTACTCCCTCATCAACCAGCGCATCAAAATTTATAACTGTCTTCCAGAATTTTTTACCAACTAATACGATCGGCAGTTCGTTTGTCTTGCCGGTTTGCACCAGCGTCAGAGCTTCAAACAACTCGTCCATTGTTCCATAGCCCCCCGGAAAAGCAACCAGCGCTTTTGCTCTCATCAAGAAATGCATTTTCCTTAAGGCAAAATAATGGAACTGCAGACAAAGCTCCGGTGAAATATATGGATTGGGGTCTTGCTCCAACGGCAAGGTAATATTGAGACCGATAGATTTTGCTCCGACATCATAGGCACCGCGGTTGGCCGCCTCCATTATCCCCGGGCCGCCTCCGGTCACAATTACCCATTCAGCATGATTATTGTTCTGACCTGCCTGAGAGACTATCCGTCCAAACTCTCTAGCTTCGTCATAATATTTTGATTTTTCGTTTATTGAGACTGCGATTTCAAGTTTGCGTATCAGCTTCCTGTCATCAGGGCTGGCTTTGAGATTTTGTCGCGCCTCTTTTATTTGTTTTTCGGCTTCTTCCGGTTCAACGATTCTGGTTCCGCCAAAGACCACAATGGTTGAGTCCACACCCTGCTCGGCAAAAATGACTTCCGGCTTCAGCAATTCAAGCTGCAGCCTGACCGGCCGGTTAAACCGTTCTTGCAGAAAGTCCTGATCCTTAAAGGCCACTTTATAAGCTGAGGATTCAAGAAGTTCTTCAGCCATTTTTTTAAGCTCAGCTTGATCCGGCTTGTCTTTATATTCTTTTTTTGTCACTCAATAATTTCTATATATGTATATCATTCTTAAATAGTTAGATAATTCGAGAAGTTTTACCATGTATTTACTGTTATCGGGAGAAACTCGTATTACCATAACCCACAATCAATTATAACTTAACCATCAGGGGACATTAGCAAATCCGGACTGATATTCCAAGTAAAAATTATGAAATTCCAAAAGCAATTGACTTTTTTCGGATATCTTTTATATTTTAAAAATCATGTAACCAAAAAGGTAAAAACGGCTCAAAAAGCTCATAAATTGATAAATTGGAGGTTATTTCGTGAAAGAATACAGCACAGATAAAATTAGAAATATTGCCCTTGCCGGCCAGAGAGGAAGCGGTAAAACCAGCCTAGGGGATGCGATCGCCTTCTGTTGTGGCGTGAACAACAGAATCGGTAAAGTTGATGACGGCTCATCATTTTTGGATTACTCAGATGAAGAGATTTCAAAGAGAACTTCGATACACTCTACGCCCGCTTGAGCGACGATGAAAAGGCGATCGCTAATTTCAGCTACATCATCGAGTCCCTAAAACCAAAATTTGAGTTGACGCAACTGGAAGGCTATAGAAACTATCTCATAGCCGGGTACTTCAACCGGGCCCTTGTGCAAGCGAGACTCGGCCGAATCGAGGATGCTCGCAAGGACGTATCGAGCGCCTTGAAAGTTGACCCTGATAGTGCCGCTGTCCAGAACCTCACGGCATGGTTCCTGGCCACCTGCCCGGCCACATACACGGTCTTTCCATCCTTGACCACGTGACTGTAGCCGGCCGGATTTGGGAGCGCCGAAGGATTGCTCCGCTCTACTGCCATGGCTGATCTC
>JACZYS010000233.1 GCA_022570975.1 Candidatus Zixiibacteriota bacterium
CTTAATTGCCTGCATAGATTTTCTTACCCTACCGGTGGCAGCTTTGTTTCCGGCTTCAGCTTTTTCCACATCCCCCCTGGCAGCTTCAATAACATCTACCAACTTTGAATAACTTGACATAAAAAGAACTCCTTTATAAAAGTAAAATAGTTAGTTGTCTGCCCAATTTTTAATGAATTATTGTAACGGTAGCAATTAAAAAACTGGATTTAAGTCATTTTTTTTCTATATTTAGGTCTGAAAAAACAAAAAGTCAACCACCCGACCTGAAAGATCGGGCTTTTGTGTTGCTGTAAATCTATGACAAACAAGAGTTTAAGCATTAAACAAGGCGATATTGAAAGTGTCAGACTTAATTTTGTTAAGGATAAGTTAAAAAATTCTTCTCCTTTCAAGCGACTCTTGGAAGACCTCAAAAACCCCCTCTCCACAGAAAAAAAGGATTGTGCCGTAACCGGATTGGCCGGCTCTTCTTTATCTCTACTTGTTTCACAGGTTCAATCGGCCACAAATAGACCTGTTCTGGTTATCACTTCAACCGCAGAAGAAGCTCAGGAGATTTACGAAGATTGTCTTTTTTTGGTTGGCGAAGATAATACCGGACTTTATCCTTCGCGCCAGATTCTTCCCTACGACTTTAAGGCACCGGTTGGAGAAATTATGGGACAGCGGATAGCATCACTTTTGAATCTCTCGGAAAATAATCAACCGATCACTGTCATGCCGGTCAGGGCAGCTTTAGAACCTGCAATAAGCAAAGAATATCTTTCTGCCAGCAAGTTGGATTTAGAAATTGGACAGGAACATGAACTTGATAACCTGATCAAAAGACTGATTGTTTCCGGGTTCAAGAGGGTGCCACTGGTTGAGGAAGTCGGTGATTTTTCATTAAGAGGCGGGCTGATTGATCTGTTTACTCCCTCTTGCAGCGCGCCAGTCAGGATTGATTTTTTTGGAGACGAGATTGAGTCAATGAGGCTCTTTGATGTTGCTACTCAGCGGACGTTTGAAAAAATTGACCGGCTTACAATTCTTCCCAGAAGAGAAATCCCAATCAGTCAACAAAGTCTGGAGAGTCATCTGGAGAAACTGCCTGAGGAAGATGCTGAGTATATCCGCCAGAGATATTTGAACGACCCGGAACTTCCCGGGCTGGAATGGCTTTCTCTTTTATTTAAAATTGAGCAAGGTTCTTTTCTGGAATTTATTCCAAAAGATGCAATTATTTATTTTCTGGGCAAAGGTGCCATTGACAATGAGATTGATAATGTCCTTACCGAAGCAGATAACCTCTTTAAAAGACAGAGTAACCAGAACATAAAACTTCCGCCCCCGGAAAAATATTATCTGAAAAAGAAAATGTTTCTTGAGACTTTAAACAGCTATACCCACATCGACCATCTTCTTTTTAAGGGGGGCAAAGAAAACTTAATTGATTTTGGCTGCCGGCCTCATCCAACGTTCGCATCACGGCTGGATCTGCTGGCACAGACATTATCTGAATATAATTCTCTTGGGGTTGAATATTTTATTGCCACCGACACAAGAGGACAAGCGGAGAGATTGACCGAGCTGATAATAGAAAAAGGAGGTATTAATTTTGAGCCTCATTTAGAAGTTGCCAATTTAAAAGGCGGATTTGTTTCTTCACAGGGGCAGTTTGCAATATTGACCGACCACCAGATTTTTAACCGCCACCACCGGAGGTTACGCAAGAAGAAATTTAAAGAAGGAATTGCAATTGTAGATTACACTTCTTTAACCAAGGGTGATTATGTGGTTCATACTGAGTACGGAGTTGCCAGATATGCGGGGCTAGAAACTCTGCAGATAGACAACCGCAAACGTGACTGCCTTAATCTGGAATATGCCCATAAAGATAAACTGTTTGTTCCTATAGAAGAGTTCAATCGGGTCAGCAAGTACTCCGGCAAAGACGGTGCTCCCTCCCTTACCTCACTGGGCGGAACAGGCTGGGAAAGACTTAAGAAAAAAACAAAAAAAGCAATTGCCGATATGGCCGAGGAACTGCTTAAACTATATGCAAAAAGAAAGACAGTTACAGGTCATTCTTTTGGCGAGGATACGGTCTGGCTAAAACAGCTGGAAGCATCTTTCATCTACGAAGAAACACCAGACCAGCTAAAAGCAATACAGGATGTCAAACGGGACATGACCAATGAAAAACCTATGGACCGGCTCATTTGCGGCGATGTTGGTTATGGAAAAACAGAAGTTGCCATAAGAGCTGCTTTCAAAGCTATTGACTCCGGCAAACAGGTTGTAATTTTGGTTCCGACGACAATTTTGGCTCAACAGCATTTTCAGGTTTTTTCTGAAAGACTTGCTGAGTTTCCGGTCAAAGTAGATCTTCTCTCTCGTTTTAGAAACAAACAGCAGCAGAATGAAACTCTGCAAAATCTTGTGGAGGGTAAAGTTGATTTGTTAATCGGCACTCATCGCCTTTTATCAAAAGACGTAATCTTTTCTGATTTAGGTCTTCTGATAATAGATGAAGAACATCGCTTTGGGGTGCGTCATAAAGAGAAACTGAGGTTGATGAGGGAAGCGGTTGATACTCTTTCTATGACTGCGACACCAATCCCCAGAACGCTTCACCTTTCTCTGATTTCTGCCAGGGACATGTCACTCATCAATACTTCTCCCAAAGACCGTTTGCCAATTATAACCGAGATAGCAGAGTTTGAAGAATCCAAAATAGCTACTATCATTCTTCGAGAGATTGACCGAGGCGGACAGGTTTATTTTGTCCATAACCGGGTGCAGACGATTGATGCTATGTATCAGCAGTTAAAAAACATACTTCCTCAGGTTAAAATTGCCGTTGCTCATGGACAGATGAACGTTAAAACTCTGGAGACTGTCATGATAGATTTCATGGAACAAAAATACCAGATGCTTTTATGCACCTCAATAATTGAATCAGGTCTGGATATTCCATCGGCCAACACAATCATTATCAACCGGGCTGACCGTTTTGGACTGGCCCAGCTTTATCAGATTAGAGGCAGAGTTGGACGCTCATCAAAACGTGCCTACGCTTATTTGCTCACCCCTCCAATGAGAAGCCTTAAACCTGAGTCCGTGAAAAGATTAAGAGCCCTTGAAGCTCACTCTGATTTGGGTTCCGGTTTTGCTCTGGCCATGAGAGATTTGGAGATC
>JACZYS010000234.1 GCA_022570975.1 Candidatus Zixiibacteriota bacterium
CTTTTATCCACTTTGTTTTTATCTTCAACGCATTCAATAGTAATCGGGAGGGTGGCCGATGACGAGGCGGTAGTGAAGGCTGTGGTCAGAGCCTGTCCCATATTCTTAAAATATTCAAACGGTTTTCTGTTTCCAAAACGTCTCAAAAGAAATGGAATTACAAAAAGAGCGTGAACCAAAAGCCCCAAAATAACAGTAAGCGAATACCAACCCAGTCCGTGAATGATTTCATCAATGGAGTCAACATTTTCAGCGACTATTCCGCCAATGAGTGCAAAAACACCGAGGGGAGCAAAATAAATTATCAGGTGCACCAGTTTCATCATCGCCTGATTTATCCCATCAAAAAATGCAATAACCGGTTTCCCCTTTTCTCCCAGAGTAGTTAAGACACCTCCAAACAATAGTGAAAAAACAATCAGCGGGAGCACTTTCCCTTTGGAAGCGGCTTCAATTATATTGGACGGTATTAAACCGACTATAACATCGATCAGAGATTTCCCCTTACTGTCGGCAACCAGATCGGGAATATATCCGCCGATAGCTTCCACCCCGTCCCCCGGTCTGATAATATTGACCAGCAGAAGCCCGATAAATACCGAGATTCCGGTTGTAAGCAGATAATAAAGAATAGTTTTTCCTGCCGTTGGGCCAAGTTTTCTGACATCGCCTAAAGAGGTGACCCCAATAATCATTGAGGCTACAATCAAAGGAATTACTATCATTTTGAGAGCGTTCAAAAACAAAGTCCCGATAAATTTTATGTCCAGCATAAAATCACTAAGATACAGGCCGAAAAGAACACCCAGAATAGTACCGGCAATCATTCCGATAAGAATCAAATTGTTTTTGTTCTTCATATTATTACCACCTCTTTGGAATTTGTTTAACTGATTTTAATTTCAGCGCAAAAAATTAACAACAAAAAGATTATGATAGGCAAGACAATAGTTCAGAAATAGAGATTTATTTCTTTGTTATAAGGTCACCACGATTTAAATGGATTTTGTCATAGCTCTCAGAAGAGATAACATAATACCACTCAGAAAAGCGGTCATTCATTTGCAGAGTTCGCTTTTCTCCACGACTGATATCGTCTTCCCAGATCTTGTAGGCCGTATAAAGAACTTTGTCCTCTTTTTGTCTGGAAGTCAAAAGAGAATCTGCTACTTCCACAAATGAAGTATCACTGTGTTTTTTTGGCCGAGGAAAATAATTTTTATCAAATGCGGTGGTTATAAAAAGGTATCTGTTTTCTGCAATCGCACTTTTTGTGCTTGAGTCGTCCCCTTCTCCGGAACCGGAGGTTAAAGCCATGCCGGAGGCATAGACAATCTCACCAAATCGCAATGTATAGTTGACCCCGTCGGCCGTTTTGAATTCCAGCTCACCTTCGTTTGAAAGCAGTTGACCATCCCGGCTGACATAATAACCTTTGCTCTGGAGAGAACGCAAATCTGCATTCGACATGCTCGTTTTCCCGATACTTTTAAGCTGTGTGGACAGCCCGGCAGGTTTCTTTCTGACCCCGACAATTGACAGTGAATCCAACGCGGTCAACAGTGCCTTCATCTTGAGAGTATCAATAATATTGCCCGAGCCGATTTTGTTTGTTGTCCACTGATTATCTGATTTGGCCAGAGTAAGAATATCTCGGTGACTTACCGAGCCGGTTCTTTCATTGATGGAATAATCTTTGATAACAATTTTTTCAATTCTGCCCTTCATTATCTTAAGCAGGTCAGTATCTATCCAGTCAGAAAATTTTGTAGAGATGTCAATATCAACCCGGGCGGCATATACTCTCTTCTGGTCGGGGAGTCTTACAAACCGCAAATTTTGTCGGCCTTCAATATTATTTCCAAAAATGATATCAGCTAAGGCCCCTCCCCCTTTCCCTTTGACAGTCACTCTCTGGCCTCTTCCTTCAATCGAAGCGGTTTCATCAAGGGGATCAAGCACGCCGCATATTTCATGCTCGGAAACATTATCAGTGCGAAAATCATCTTTTTTGAGGTCAATAATCCCGGCCGCGGTTTTGGCCAGTCTTTCTTTGCCATCGGCCGGATAATCATTATGAGAAGGGATTGTCCACCGGCCGCTACTGAAACTAACTTTAAAGGGAATGGCGGTGCCGGTAGCATTATCAAAAGTAATTACCTCTAAAGAAGTGGCCGAGTTAGGGTCGGTGAACTCAGGAAAAAACTCCTCTCCCTGCTCCAAGAAAGCATCGGGAGTAATTCTGGTCGGAGCGAAGATAAATGCAACCAGTGCCAGAACGACTGCCGTAGAAATAAAATATATTGTAATTTTTGTCTGATTCATTTATTAACTCCTCAACCTTCTGGACAAGAGCACTCCCTCGTGTTCTTTTTTCCGGCGGCGAATGAAGATAAAGACTCCAAAAAGAAGTACCGGAATAGGCGGGAGAATAACAGCCAATGATTTTATCCGGCTCTGAATCTCCTTAATTTCAGCTTCCATCTTCTCTTTACTTTCCGAAATCTGAGCTTCCTTTTTACTTTCGATACTGGCTTTCAGAGTTTCAAATCTACGATTTTCAACTTCCTGAAGATTCTGGGCCATTATCTGTTTGGTCTGGTCGTCCAAATCAGTTCGGGAACGAACCTCGGCCACCTTTGCTGTTAGCCTTCGCTGGGCATCGTTGAGTGCATTCTGTGCTTCCCTTTCCGCTTGCTGTTCATCGGCTAGCCTTTTGGCAATATGCTCACTTGTCTGGGCCTCAACGGCTTCAAGGGTTCGGTGTTTTACACGTCTTTTTCTTAAACTTATAAATGAATAATCCTCAACTAAAAAGTCGATACAGTTTAAAAAGAAGGTGACGTTATCAAAATTCAGACCCTCAATTCCCTGCTGTCTTATTTGAAAAAACTGTTCACCTATAAAATCAATATCAGAGATGGCTATAAGATTTACATTCATATTCTCAGCGGTTGTTCCCCATACTCTGGCGGCAACCGTATATTTTTCACCGGTTGGGATTCTTCGCACGTTTCGGTTAAGATTAAATCCCATTCCCAGAAATCCGCGCTGCACCACCTGATTCCAATCAACTATGCCGGAAAGCATCCCTGTTTTTACTAATGACATAAAGTCAACGGTACTGCCGGGACGTTTTCGCAGGACT
>JACZYS010000235.1 GCA_022570975.1 Candidatus Zixiibacteriota bacterium
CGCTTTAGACTCCGGTTTGGGCGCGCTTGGTTTAAACTCTGATGATATTGATTATGTAATCCTCTGCCATCTTCACACCGACCACGCCGGAGGAGCAGTTTCCTTTGCGGCAAACGGAAAAGAATTTGCCCCAAGATTTAAAAATGCAAAATATATCATCGATAAAAAAGAGTGGAAGGCTGCAATTAATCCCAATGAAAGAACCTCAGCGGTCTATATTCCTGAAAGATATCATGCCCTAAAAGATGCCGGACAGGTGGAGTTTATTGAAGGCAACTGTGAATTGTTTCCGGGCATAAAGGCCGTTCATACCGGCGGGCACTCAGAAGGGCATTTTGCTCTTGAGATTTCATCCGGTGACACAAAAGTTTATTACTACGGTGACATTTTCCCAACCTCGGCTCACTTGAGGCTTCCCTTTGTTCCGGCAACCGATGTTTATCCGCTGGATTCGTTAAAAGTAAAAAGAGAAAAGCTTCCTGAAATTATAAATGAAAAGATAATAATTGCCTTTGATCATGACCCTAATATGAATTTTGCAACTTTCAAGCAGGAAAATAAAAAAATATGGGCCGAACCTCTGCCTGAAACAGCGGAAACAATTACAAATCAGGAAATATAAATATGTCTCTCGAAGATAAACTGAAAAAACTAAAAGAGATGAAAGAGCAGGCCCTTCTGGGCGGCGGCCAGGATAGAATTGACATCCAGCACGGCAAAGGAAAACTAACGGCCCGGGAAAGAATCGCCCTTTTAGTTGATGAAGATTCATTTGAAGAGTTTGATATGTTCGTGGAGCACCGCTCATCTGATTTTGGGCTTGATAAAATTAAAATTCTCGGCGATGGCGTTATAACCGGTTGCGGAAAAATAAACGGCCGGCAAATGTTTATCTTTTCGCAGGATTTCACCGTTTTTGGCGGCTCATTATCTGAAGCCCACGCTGAAAAAATCTGCAAAATTATGGATTTGGCCATGAAAGTAGGTGCCCCGGTTATTGGTCTCAATGACTCCGGCGGGGCGCGAATTCAGGAAGGTGTCGTCTCACTCGGCGGTTATGCAGATATTTTTCTTCGCAACACTCTGGCATCAGGCGTCATTCCTCAACTCTCATTAATTCTTGGACCATGTGCCGGCGGTGCCGTCTATTCTCCGGCAATCACAGATTTTGTTTTCATGTCCAAAGGCACATCATACATGTTTGTCACCGGACCAAATGTTGTTAAGACGGTCACTCATGAAGAAGTAACATCAGATGAACTTGGTGGAGCCGCAGTCCATGCCGAAAAATCAGGCGTCTGTCATTTTGCCTGTGAAAACGAAGCCGATACGATTAAGAAACTGAAGGAGCTGATAAAATATATTCCGCAAAATAATATGGAAGACCCTCCTTATTTTGAAAACTCTGATTCGGTCAACCGGCAGGACGAAGATTTAAATGCAATCATCCCGGAAAACCCAAACGTGCCCTATGATATCAGAGATGTCATAAACAAAATTATTGACACCGATTCATTTCTTGAGGTCCACGCAGACTATGCCCAGAATATCGTAGTTGGGTTTGCTCATCTTGCCGGGCGGTCAATAGGAATAGTAGCCAATCAGCCGGCGGTTATGGCCGGAGTGCTTGACATAAATTCATCGGTTAAGGGTGCTCGGTTTATTCGTTTCTGCGATGCCTTCAATATTCCTCTTCTGACCTATGAAGAAGTCCCCGGATTCCTACCCGGGACGGAGCAGGAGCATGGCGGCATCATTCGTCAAGGGGCAAAACTTCTTTTCGCTTACTGCGAGGCAACTGTTCCAAAAGTAACAGTCATTACCAGAAAAGCATACGGCGGTGCCTATGATGTCATGAGCAGCAAACATGTCCGTGGGGACATAAACTATGCCTGGCCAACGGCGGAGATTGCCGTTATGGGACCAAAAGGAGCGGTCGAAATTATCTTCAAAAAAGACATTGCCAATTCATCCGACCCGGAAAAAGAAACGGCTGCCAAGACCGAAGAATACCGGCAAAAATTTGCCAACCCCTTTATTGCCGCCGCTCGGGGATACGTGGATGATATTATAGAGCCCAAAACAACGCGCCCCCGCTTGATCAGAGCCTTTGAAATGCTTGAAACCAAACAGGATTCAAATCCACCAAAAAAACATGGCAACATACCGCTTTAGATTGAGAATTGAGGATTTTTTATCAAGTAATTGATTGTTGAAAAATTATGACGAATAATGCTAACAATATTAAGATCTTTTTTAGTGATAGAGAACTTATCGCTAAGATTAAGTGTGTTGGATAAAATACTCATGGTCTGTCAGAATTTGAAGAAAAAATTGAAAAACAAGAAAGTGGATTGTAAAACCTCCCCTAGCCCCTCCTTTTAAGGAGGGGAATTGTAGAATTGATAAGATCAATTAGTAAAAAGTGTAAATTAAACATTATGGTTAGTTGTTAACTAACTAGCCAAACCAGATCGAATGATATTTAAGCGCAGATAGCGCAAAGGTCACTGTTCTAAAAAACCTTGGGACATAGCACTTTTGGTGAAATTTGCGATGAAAAACCAAAACAAAGAATTAATATGCCAATTTCCTCTTACCGATTTATCGATCCCTTAACACTTGCCGCAATTTCAAATCTTGAGCTATTAGCCAAAACGGTTGTGGATGGCTTTATGATTGGCGTTCACCAAAGTTTAATTCCGGGTGTCGGACTTGAATTTAACCAGTTTCGCAGCTACCAGCCTGGAGATGATGTCCGCCGGGTAGATTGGAAGTTATTCGCCAGGTCTGACCGCTATTATGTGCGGGAATCTGAAGTCGAAACCAGTATCACCGTTCGCTTTATCCTTGATGCCAGCGCCTCGATGCTGCATGAGGAAAACAAAATATCCAAGTTTGACTATGCGAGATTTCTGATCGCTTCGCTTGGTTATTTGGCGCATCTACAGGGAGATGCCATTGGGATTTATGCGATCAATGATAAGGAAATTTCGTTGCTTACCCCAAAAGGTGACCATCAACATTTACATCGCTTTATTCATGAATTAGAACAAATCAAAGCTGTTGGAATTTGGCCAAATTGGAATGACCTGGAAAGTATCTTTCTATCGG
>JACZYS010000037.1 GCA_022570975.1 Candidatus Zixiibacteriota bacterium
AATTGTCTTATAGTATTTGGGAGCAACCGCAAGATAAAAAAGCTTGTTTGAGCATGTACGAAATTGCTTATCGGTTGCAAGGAGAATCTCGCCGAGTTTTTTATACGCCTCTAAATCTTCATCTTTCAGAAGTAATGTATTGAGTTCAAAAGGCTTCATAATGTAATCAACAGCACCATACCTGATAGCATCTTTTGCAGAATTCAAATTGGCGTATCCGGTCATAAAGATGACATTTAAGGAAGGACAAAATTTTCTGGAGGATTCAGCAAGTTCAATGCCGTTCATGGGTGACATTCTTATGTCAGTAATAAGAAGGTCTATTGATTCTGAATGGATAATATCCAAGGCATCTATACCGTTTGAAGCGGTGAAAATATTGTAACCCATATCTTCCAAAGCGTCTTTAATTAATGAGATTACAATCGCTTCATCATCAACGACCAGGATGCCATATTCTTCAAGAGGTGACACGTTTTTGTATTAGTCCCTTTTAAATATATCTCTTAGCACTTCTTCAATCTGGTCCAGGCTGAATGGCTTTGCCAAACAGGCAAAGGCCCCTTTATCTACAGCTTTGTCGGCCAGATCATCTGGTAAAGAATCTGTCATTATAAATGGAAGTTGGGGTTTTTTTTCTGTGACTTCACAATAGACCTGGTATCCGTTTTTCTTTGGCATATGAATATCGCAGAATACAAGGTCATAATCTCTGCTTAATGCCATCTCAATACCTTCCTGTCCGTTTACAGCCATCTCTATTCCATACCCCAAATCATCAAGATAATCTGTTAAGAGATTTCTTATAATTTCTGAGTTGTCAATTATGAGTATGTTTTTCTTCATTTGTTCATTCTTTACTGACTTAAGCACTTTTCCAGAGTGCTCATTAATTGTTTGATACTAAACGGTTTTGAGATAAATTCATCAGCTCCGTTATCAACAGATTCACAGACAGAGTAAAGACTGGAATAACCTGAAACTACGATAACTTTTGAGTTGGGGGAGTTCTGTTTGGCAAACTTGACAACTTCTTCACCGGTAACTCTGGGCATTTTCATGTCGGTGATAATGATATCAAATGAATGCTTCTTGATAAGCTCAATAGCCTCATCACCATCTGTCGCAGTTGAAATTGTGTAGCTGTCCTTCAAAACTTCACTAAGAAAATCTCTGATAACTTCCTCGTCATCAACTATAAGTATTTTTTTCTGTTCTTCCATAATTTTATCAAGAAATACAAACTAACCTGCAATTATTGATTTTCTGTTGATACTTGATTTATCGGGCTCTCAACAATATTCTGAACAGGTAATATGACTGTAAATGTTGAGCCTTCATCAACGGTAGAGTCCACTCTTATTTCACCGCCATGTTCTTTTATTATACCGTAGCTAACCGACAGACCCAATCCGGTACCTTTACCGACTTGTTTGGTAGTAAAGAATGGTTCAAAAATTTTCTTTATATTTTCAGTTGAAATGCCGCTGCCCTTGTCAGAGACGATAATTTCTATAGCCCCTGCAAATTCACCGACAGACTGACTGAATCTGGTAGCAATTTTAATTACAGACTCCTGGGGTGAAGCATGCATTGCATTTATGATAAGGTTTGTAAAGACCTGTTGGAGTTGTCCGGCATCTCCTTGAATCTGAGGGAGCTTATCACTTAAAATTAATTCCAGTTCAATCTGATTCATATATAGTTGATGCTCTACAAAAGTGCAGGTATCTTCAACCACGGCATTCATATCTACTCTTCTAAAATCAGTTGATTTGGACGATCTTGAAAATCTGAGCAAGTTCTGGACAATTGTCTTGCAGCGTCTTGCCTGTGTTTCAATATCTGTTAAGTATCTAATAAACTTACTATGGTCAATTGGTTCTGAAGCATTCTCACTGCTTTTTTTCATTTTCTCCAGAGCAAACTGAGAGTAGCCCAATATGCCGCCCAGAGGATTATTTAATTCATGAGCAACGCCTGCTGCCAGCTGTCCAATTGCGCTTAGTTTTTCAGACTGGATAAGCTGCACCTGGACTTCTTCTAATTCCAGAGTTCTCTCTATAATTTTCTGTTCCAGATTACGGTTGTACTCTTCAATTTCATCTCTTGTTTCTCTTAATGATTCTACCATATTGTCAAAAGTATCCGCCAAATGACCAATTTCATCACTTTGATTAAGATCAGCTTTTTGGCTGAGGTCACCCATCTTTACTTTTTCAGCTACTGAAACGAGCTGTTTAATTGGACTGATAACTAAATCAATAAAGAAAGCAATCATGATAATAGTTAGTAACAATACAATAAGAGTGATAACTATCGCAGTTTTCTTTGACTCATAAATGGATTTATTAAGATTTTCCAAAGATATAACAATAATTAGTTTGCCAATTGTTTCAACAACCTGACTCTGGTTTTTGATATCATTACCTGCTCTAATACCCAGAATTTCTCTGTTTAATGTATTTATTAAGGTGGTGATATCATGACTCATCTTGAGGAATTCTTTTCCGTTTTTTCCAATTACCAACGAGTCAATATTCTTTTCATCAATAATATCTTCATCAATGAATGGAGAAATTGATTCAATATTACTGTCGTCCCATATTCCTGCCTCAGCCAGGAGAGAATTATCTGGTCTGAAGATTGCCGCATAGGTGATATCATTAAACTGAGTAACTCTTTCAAGAAGTTCGTTTAGTTCATATTCAGATTCAAATAATACACCACTTTCCGCACTGGTAGAGACAATCTTGAGCATCATTATACCCTTGTCTTCCAGGTCAGTTCTCATATTCTCATTCTGACTCTTGATCAGGTAGCTGCTAATTGCAAATACGCTGGAAATAACCAGAACGGATATTGGCAGCATGAATTTTGTCCTGAGCTTGAGGCTGTTAATGAATTTCTGGAAACTCATCTATATACCTCCTTAGCCACAGAAATCAGTTCACCCGGAATGACCAGGTTTATTCTCTTTGCAGTTTTTTCATTATAATGGAACCAGAGCATATTGACCTGAGAGACCGGAATCTCTCCAACTTTTTCACCTTCAAGTACTCTGACAGCAATTTCTCCGGCCTGCCTGCCAACCGCTTTATAGTTAAAATCTAACGCAAAGAGAGCACCGGACTCAACAATATGACGTGAGAAGCCCATAAATGGAATTTGTTTTCGAACTGTATTGAGCAGGATATATTTTGTTGATTGCGGGGAAAATAATTCTTCATCTGCAACTGACCAGAGACCATCTACCACTTTTGCAAGCGAATCGAGAGCTTTTGGTAATTCTCGATTATGGTCTATTCTATAAGAAATCAGATTTATGCCCATTTCTCTTGCTTTAATGGTAGCAGCATCAATAAGCGGTTTAGTCTTTTTGGTATATAATACCCCAATATTTTTTAAGTCAGGGATAATGGTACGGTAATATCTAAACTGGACATCGACCGGAATATTCAGCGAGGCTCCGGTAATATTGTTCCCCGGTCTTGCAAGGGAATTAACAAATCCTGAGTTTTTGGGATACATAACCGCTGCAAAAACAACCGGGTATTTTCCAAGTTTTTCTTTTGCAAATTTTGTGGCCAGTGAGCCAATTGTCAAAATTAGTCTGGGATGTGCAACATTAATAGAATCCACTAATATGCTGTCATTGGTTATGGAACCAAAATATAGAAATTCTGTGAAGTCGGTATTTTCTATGCTGCTTGATATTACTTTTTTGGCACCGGAAATTGTTCTTGCCGTAGACTTAAGCTCGTCTGATTTAAGTATTACAATTGTGACGTGGTCACCATGAGCAGATGCTACAGAAAAACTGCACAATATTAGACACAATATTAGTACAATTGAATTAATAATTTTGAGTCTCATCCAGTTGTTGTTTTCCTGTTTATCGTCTGATTACAAACAAATAGCCGCAGATTATCCCCGGCTTTTTCATGCTATTCCTTATTATCGCCTTCGATAATAAATATTTTGACAGTATCCTTCAGTAAATTATCGGTAAAACACCAATAAACTTGATTTATCAAGATGTTCAAAAAAAATAGGATTTCTGGATAGAAATTGCCAAATATTGCCAAAGACTGGTCTTGAAAATTGTTAAAAATTCTTACAAATCTTACTAATGCTTTCTATTCAACTGCCGATAAAATTGACAAGGTTCGACATATTCTATTTGGAACTCTTTAGGAAAATGTCAACGATGCCAATTCGGAATATAAAAAATGATAGGAGGAAAGCCTTGTTTCGAAAGATAATCAGGCTGATAGCTCTTCCAGCACTAGTAATAATTGTCTCAAATTCTCCCCAGCTTCAAGCCGGGGTGAGTGGAAAAATATCTGGAATTGTTACCGATGCCAAAACAGCCGAGCCTATAGAAGGAGCGACTATATTAGTAAAAGGCACCTCAATCTCTACATTGACCGACATTGACGGTGAGTTTTTTATAATAAATCTCCCTGCCGGGAAGTACGAGGTCACTGCAAAATATCTTGGATATGAAACGGTTACAGTTTCTGAAGTCAGAATCCTTACTGACTTAACTACTCCTATTGATTTTGAATTAAATGACGCTGCTGTTGTTTTGTCTAAAGAGATCATAATTTCTGCAGTTAATCCTATCATTCAAAGAGACTTAACTTCGTCTCAGGTGACATATACCGCAGAACAGCTTCAGGCATTGCCAAATACCACAGACCTTTATTCAATTTTATCCAAATTCCCCGGCGTAGTAACCGATAAAGATCTTAAAATTCACGTACGCGGAGGCAGGTCCGGACAATTGGTTTACTATTATGATGGTTTTTCAGTTCAGGATCCGTTTACATACGCCGCCGGTATGAGAATCATGCCATCCGCACTTGAGGAAATTTCATTAACTTCCGGCGGTTACACGGCCGAGTACGGTGAAGCATTATCCGGGGTTGTTAATGCTGTTACCCGTGAAGGTGGTGCTGAATATCATGGTGGTATCAGAATGTATGAAGGAATGACTCATTCCTATGATGTATATACGGGCGAATGGAAGAAACTTGATTTCCAAGAAAACCGTTCAGCATCTTTTAATCTTTCAGGCCCTATCATCGGACTTGATCCAAAAAAATACAATTTCTTTGTAGCTGGTGAATATTTGAGAGACCCATCATATCTGCCAAGCAACTGGTCAATTTCATATAATGGAACGTCCAAATTTACAATGCGCCCAATGCCCAACATGAAAATATTGACTAACTTCTCATATTATAAAGATGATGGACGATTATATGATCATCGCGATGTTAACGGCGTTTCATATGACTTTAACTTAGACGGTTTGCCAGCATTTAGAAAAAGAGCATATCTGGCAGGAATAACCGGAAATTACAATTTCTCAGAAAATATGATACTGTCGGCAACAATTGATAGGTTCTACACCAGAACACTTTCAGCTCCCCAGCAGTTAATGGACACCTACTGGAATAAATGGCCGGGATATTCTGAAACTGATAGCGGAACATATAATGGAACCATTGATAATGAAAACTATGGTGCTTACGAAAATCTTGATTTCACTGATCCAATGCAGGTGGTCGGTTATACTGTTGGCGATGATTTTCTGCCGGCTTACAGATTCAGAAGGTCAGAGTATAATTCCTTCAAAGTATCATTGCTCAATCAGGTTAATAAGATTCATCAAGTTAAAACCGGAATTGAGTATAGAAAATTTGATATTATGTGGGACACCAAGCTGTTCTATAATACCAATCCTTATGGTGAAAAATATGAGACCAGGCCTGTCTATCTTTCAGCATATATTCAGGACAAAATGGAATACACAAATTTCATAGTCAACTTAGGTATCAGATATGATCTGGCTAATTCAGACATATCATATAACTATGCGCCTCGTGACGATGATCCGGATAATAATTTTGATGTAATATTAAAAGAAGCTGAATCGAAATCAAAATTCTCACCTCGTTTAGGGGTATCATTCCCTATTTCAGAAAAATCGATGATGCACTTCAACTATGGCGTCTATTATCAGTATTCCAAATTTACCAATATGTACATCAACTTAGATGGCGACATCTCCACGGGATATCCTCTCTTAGGTAATCCGGATTTGGAACCGGAACAGACGACCTCATATGAACTTGGTATGGACCACCTGATTGGGGATGATTTAAGGCTGGATATTACTGCCTATTACAAAGATATAGATAATCTGGTTTCCACAAGATCATTTTATGCCTATACAGGATTAGCTGTGACACAGTTTACTAATGATGATTATGGATTCGTAAAAGGTCTTGATTTCAGTTTTGAAAAACTTCCCGGAAACAGTTATTTCAGAGCCAAGCTGGACTATAGTTACATGATTGCCAAAGGAAACGGCTCTTATGAGCGTGAACCATATTATACATATATAACATCTGTAGATGATAATCTGGCACCGCTTACCAGTTACCCGCTCGACTTTGACCAGAGACACACAATAACGGCCCTTGTTTCTTATAAGGTTCCAAGAAACTGGAAAGGCGATGTATTTGGTGTTACAATTCCCGGTGGATGGATTTTTACATCCATAGGTCAGTATGGTTCCGGTCTTCCTTTTACTGCGACCGATAATACGGGAAACAGACTTGGAGATCGAAACGAAAACCGTCTACCGGCCCATTATAGCATAGATATCAAGTTCAGCAAGAACTTCTATGTTGGACTGTCAGATAACTTCCTGAGCGCATTCATTGAAATTGACAATCTTTTTGATAGAAGAAATATCGTTAATGTTTATTCCCGCACCGGAAGTCCGGATGATGACGGTCAGGCTACCGGTTCAGGGTTGGCTTTAGATCAGAAAGAGTTGAATAAATATGACAGACTTTATGATCATGATCCGCAAAACTATTCATTGCCCCGGACAATTAGGACCGGGTTAGAATTTAACTTCTAAGCCGGAGTGAGATAATGAAGAATAAATATAAAATTTTAGTAAGCGTTTTGGCAATATTTTTTGTCTTTGCTTTCTCAGGATTCTCAAGGGGAGTCCCGAAGACCAATGATATAGGACCGGGGGGAGGAGCAGGCGGATTTTCATTGTTCCCTGATCCACAAACGGTTGACCAGATTATCCATAACAAAGGAAACATTGTAACAACAATTGATAATTGGGGATACATTGGCGGGTACAGCTATTACGGACTTCCGTCAGGTGAATGGCCGAGAAACTCAGGTCATAGTTATCTCGCGGAAATTAAATACTGGATGGGTGCCATTACAGCAGCTGGTGACACCTTGATTGCCAATTCATATGATGACTTTCAGGCAATTCCTTCAAGTATTGATGGCTCAGATGAATATAAAATTCTTCTTTCCACAGATTCAACTCGCTACTATGGATATGATTTGAGCGACACGATTGGCTCCGGAAACGGAAATCCGGCCAACGGTTGGAGAGTATGGGATTCAGAAACAGCCCAGTGGATTTACAACAGTAACTATAATGTATTATCTACAAGTTTCGCACCCGGCGGACCTACTTCACTTCAAGAATCTCATTACATTTTCAATGATGAGGCTCAGGGAACACTTCTTGGGCTGGAAATAACACAAACAATTCTTCAATGGAATTATTGTTACAACGAAGATTTTATGTTTGTAGTCCTTGATATTTATAACAGCTCTACAGAAAATTATACAGATTTCGCATTTGGACTATATGTTGATTTGGACTTAGGCGGTAATGACGGTCAGGGTGAAAACGGGAGACTGGATGACAAGGTAGCCTTTGATTCCACCGAAAATCTGGCCTGGAATTATGACGTCAAAGGATATGATGACGGCTGGGGCGGAAACAACCCGGAGGGACGAACCGGTCTCATGGGCACCAAGTATCTGGAAACTCCCGATAATTTGGGTATGACTTCTTTCCGCACCGATGACTGGGCAATTATTACCGGTATAAATGATGCCGAACGATTCAATATAATTACAACCAATCAGTTTGATACATCGCTTCCTCCAACCGACCAGTTTTATATTCAGGCAACAAAAGGAATTAACTTAACGGCTGGCAAGACAGTCCGAGTAGTTTTTGCACTTATCGCCGGTGAAGATGAAACTGAATTCAGAGCTAATGCAGATTTAGCCCAGCAGTTGTATGACAATTTCTATGTTGGTCCTCAACCACCGGCGACTCCGGTTTTAACGGCCAAAGCAAGCGATACCAAAGTCTATCTCAGCTGGACAGATACATCAGAAGTTGGTCTGGATCCATTGACTCTTGTAAATGACTTTTCAGGATACAAATTATATCGCAGTGAAGATCAGGGAAAAACCTGGGGAGAGGCAATTTACAAGACCAATAATAACTGTCTGGATTTGGACTATACCACAATAGCTACATATTATGTAGTTAGTCCCGGTGATCCAATTCCCCACAACTTTATTGATACCGGATTATATAACGGCGTTGATTATTGGTATTGCCTGGCAGCTTTAGATATTGGTGATTCCGCAACCGGTGTTGACCCGCTTCAATCAGGCTTTGGCGTTGCCGGTGAAGTGTCCAATATTATTGAGGTAAGACCTCGCGACAATCCGGCCGGATATTTTGATGCAGCAGGAACGGTTGAACATTTATATAGTGGAAACGAATTACCATCTGAAGGTACTGTTTATCCAATTGCGTTCAGTGACTCGGCCTTAACCGGTAATACATATAATGTCGTCTTTGAAGACCAACCGGATGCTACCTACTGGCATTTGATTAATGCCACAACCGGTGATACTGCCCTTGCCGGTCAGACCAAAACAGGCGGTGATCCGGGATTGTTCGAAATTGCCGATGGTCTTAGAGTTGTAGTAACCAATGTTGACCACGTTCCGGTCAGTATACAGCAAACAGGTTTTGGTTCAACCGATACCACTTTGGTAGTCCCTGCTTCTGTTTTTTATGGTTCAACTACCGATTTTTTCTTTGGAGAGTTTTATGGCGATGCCAAATTCCGCTCTACTTTTGAAATAAGATATACCGGTGAAAATACTTTGGGCGGTGCTATAAATGACGGCACCTATATTTATCCGATTCCGTTTGAATTCTGGAACACAACCACCAACCAACGTGTTTCAGCTTCGCTCTATGATTTTGGTATTGATGGCGTATGGGATCCTTATGACTTATTGATTATTGTTGATTATCCATATGACTCAACCGTTGATATTTATACTACTCCCGCATGGCCAGTTGAATTCAGCTGGATGTTTGGAATTGATAATACGATTTTTACTCCTTCAGTTGGCGATATTCTGACGATTGACGGACCACAACTTAACGGACCGGATGATGTCTTCACTTTCAAAGTTGATGCCGTAGATGGAAATTTGGCAACGGCCGCGATGAAAGATATTAAGGTTGTTCCAAACCCATATTTTGCCGGATATGATGCTCTCATAGAAAACTCTCCCGGAGAGACTGTTCTTGAGTTCCATGACCTTCCGGGAATCTGTACAATAAGAATTTATACTCTGGCCGGTGATTTGGTTGAAACCCTTGAGCATAACAGCGGCGATGGTGTTGAACGTTGGGACCTGTTGAGCTCTGGTGCAAGACTTATTGCTTCGGGAACATATTTATATCACGTAGAATCTGAATTCGGTGAATTTATTGGACGTTTTGCAGTGGTGAAATAAAGGAGAAGAAAATGAAGAAATTATTAGTACTTATATTATCTCTGCTCTTTGTGGCCGGTAGTTCCTATGCTTTAGAAACATCTGTGGGCTCAGCGGGAGCTCAGTTTCTTAAAATTGGGGTAGGTTCAAAATATCAGGGAATGGGCGAGGCTTCGGTTGCTGTTGCCAACGATGTTTATTCCATGTATTGGAATCCGGCCGGATTAGCCGAAATTGAAAACACCCAAATAAGTTTTACAAATGTAAATTGGCTCACCGATGTAGATTTGAACTACATTGCATATGCCAAGAATTTTGAAGATTTTGGAGTCGTTGGTATCTCCGCCACGGTTTTATCTATGGGTGAAATAGAGATAACTGATTTTAATAACAGAGATGGAACCGGTCAATTTTATACTTCATCTTCATATTCAATAGGTGTAACATACGCCAAGCATTTGACCAACAGGTTCTCATTTGGCGGAACAATGAAATATGTTGGTGAAAGAATCCATGAGCTGAAATCACAGTCAATTGCTTTTGACTTTGGAACCATGCTCCATATTGGTTATCGTTCCTTGAGAATGGGTATGAGCATCAGCAATATGGGTCCGGATCTCAAATTCAGCGGCTCCGATTTGGATGTCTCTTTTAACAATTCAGGGGCTCAGTTAAAAACTACACCTTACTCCCTGCCGCTCTTGTTTAGATTTGGCATGGCCTATGATTTCCAGATGAATGAAACCACAACTATGACTCTTTCCGGAGAGCTCAAGCATCCCAATGATAATATTCGCCAGGGTGCTCTGGGAACCGAGTTCTCTTTCTCAGATAAATTTTTCCTGAGAGGTGGTTATAAGTTCAATTATGAAGAAGAAGGGCTTTCCTTTGGCGGCGGCCTTTTCTCCAGTCTGTCCGGGGACACAAAAATTGAATTTGATTATGCCTGGCAGGATTTTGGTCGGTTAACTTCGACCCAGAGATTCTCAGTTGGTTTTACTTTTTAGCTCAAGTTATAGATAGATTTTTGTAAAAAAGCCCCATAATCGGGGCTTTTTTTGTACATGGTTTGAAAAAGTTGTATAATGAATGTAAACTAATTGTATGCTAATAAAATAGAATCGAATATTGACTCCCCTTTTAAGGGTTTTTTAATGCCTAACTGGACAATAATTGTAAAACCTATATATTCTAAATCAAATCTGATAAAACGAAAAGGAGATAATTGCTTGTCATGACCAGCTTTTTCAAAAAACTTACAATACCGATCTTAATCACTTTAGGCTTAACGTCTCAAGTTCATTCTCAAGGGCAGAGGGATGTTGACCTGTTAAAGGAATATTTTGAAATGCTTGTATCCGGGAATCTGGAAACGGCCGGGTATATGTGGACTCAGACTGCTCAGGAACGTTCATCCAGATTTAAAATAAGTTATAAAGAAATCCCCATAAAACTTGATTGCTCTTCTCCGGTCGTCAGATACTTAGATGAAATGAGTGATTACCTGACCAGGCCGGTCAGCAAAAAACAGATTCTGGATGACGGTTTTTCAAAACTCACCTTTTCTACCATATTTCTGGGAAAAAATGTTGAGCATCCCTATTATTTATATCATGACGGCAGCTACTATTGGCTTACATATTCTCAGGAATATTATTGCCGTGAATGGCCGGTTGTAGAATCAAAATACATGAGAGTACATTATCACCCGGATGTCAAAAAGTATCTCAACTCTCTTATTTTGAAAGAGGCCGACTCGTTCATTGAGTCCTTGATGAAAAAAATTGGAATTGATCAAAATGATATCGAAATAATTGAAGAAAAAAAGATTGAGTATTTCTTCTGTGACTCTGATATGACCGTTAAGAGAATTACCGGCTTTTTGGCCAAGGGGATTTATGATTTAGCCTCGGATGATATCATTTCAGCTTTTTTCCCACACTACCATGAGATTGCCCATCTGCTTATTGCCATTAAACTCAAAGAACAGTCTTTGTACACCCTCCCAATTTTTCGTGAAGGTATTTCTGTTTATTTTGGAGGCAGATGGGGTAAGATGCCAGAAACATTAGCGGAATTAGCCGCGGTCTTATTAAAGCACGAACTGATTTCAATTGATTCTATATTGACGATGAATGATTTTAAGAACAACTCCGGTTCAGATATTGCCTACCCGGTAGCAGGTCTGTTTAATGAATTTATATACAGTAATATCCCTCAAGAGAAATACTGGCAGCTATATCGTGAATTTTCGGGGACATTTGAAAAGGTCAATTCCCTAACGGCAGATTCAATCAAGCTGACTCTTATGAATTCTCTAAATCTTAAGAGCTGGCAGAAATTGCTTGAAAACTTCAATAAATTCAGCCGTGAAAAGATTTCTCTATATGCGGAAATTATGCCCGGCATAACCGAGAAATCAAATGAACTCTGGTCAAACGATATGGTAGAGTTGTCGGTTAGAAAAGATTGGGTGAACCTTAAATTTTCACATTCAAGTGACAGAGCGGTAAGTGGAAATCTTCTTTTTGGAAAAATCAGCAATTCTGAGACGCAACTTTCATCACTTTTTCAAGAGCAATATGATACCGATACGGTAAGAGAAGATTATCGTTTTGGAATCCGTTATGACAGGAACGAGGTTGGATTATATGACTATGTCACAAATCATCTGGTGGCAAAATATATCTGGGGAATTCTACCTTCGGATAAATATTTTGATTCAACTGCAAAGAGCATCTCTTTAAGGATAAAAAAGAATATCTTTACCGATGGTCTGCCGCAAAAAGAAAATTTTAAGTTACTACCTAAGTAGGTTTCAGGCAATGCCCTAACCATGTTAGAGTGGACAGCGCTTGCAACAATATTCTTATCAATTTTGGTGACTCGTTGAATAGTAAGTCTGCGTCATTGCTGCTTGTTACTTTGTTTTAAGACTAATTGGTTAAGCTTTTTTCTGATAATAGGAACATCGGGGTCGTCTTCCCTGGCTTTTGTTGTAAATAATTCAAAATATGCAATAGCTTCATCAAACCTCTCTTCATATTCAGCTACAAATCCTTTAATAACCAAAGGAAAAACAATGCTGCTGTCGTTCTCTAAAATGATAGTTGCCAGTGAGTCGGCAAAACTTAACTCACCCCGTCGATATTGGATAGCCATCATTTCTGTTAAGACATCCATCTCTTTTGGGAAAAGTGCAACAGCAAAAAGGGCGGCATCATATCCGCCGGAAAAATCAGCTGCTTTTTGATAGCATTGCAGATTCAAAATATGATATTCTTTATCATATGGAGAAATAATCAGACAAGTATCAATTTGCGCTCTGGCCAGTTCATATCTGTTCAAATTCAACTGCGCCTGAGCAGTTTGGTAGCGAACCTCACTCCAATATGGGTGTTGAACAATTATTCTATACAAAATCTTTAGTGCAGCAGCATCTTGACCACTGGCAAGAAGTTCGGTGCAGCCCCTGAAATTTAAAAAGTCCTGAGATTCAATGGGGAGTTTCCATTCCCATTGATCAGCTTTAGAAAATTCTTTCCTGAAAAAGTATGCATCCCTAAAAGCGTGACAGCCACTCAGATAAAACTGTGGCTTTTCTTCAAAATAACTTTCCAGATAGCCGTCTGCATTGTCAATTTTATTATAGGCACCCGAATAACCTGCCGGCAGAGCGATGGCTAAAGCTGTAAGCACAAATAAGACAAGAGAGTTGTGCCTAACTGACAAATTTACTTTTGAAAGTTGCAAAGCCAGAAGTATTGAAAGGGGCGCCAAAAATGCTGAAAAACGAGGCAGGTCAACCGGAAAACCGTGTATTGGGTTCATGACAAATAAGGCCAGCAGTCCTGAAACAGAAAGGACGGCCGCAAACTTAATGTCAAAAGTCTGATTCTCTCTGTCACTGTCTTTCTTGAAATAAAGATAGAAAATGAAAATTATCTGAGGGAATAGCAAAAACAAGGCTTGAAAAACATCCGAAATATGAGTCGTAGAAAAGAGACCGTAGTCGCTGTTAGGGTTTAACCCGTCTATGGTCAAGAAGAATTGTGCAAACCTAAAATTATTCTGAGCAAAAAGGTAAATCAAAAATAACGACACAATTAAAATGAGCATTGCCGGCATGAGTGCTTTTTTCTTGTCACTTACTATTTTATTTTTGGCGACAATAGTTGCATATATTACGGCGGGAAGCATATAAATATTTGCGAAATAAAACGAAACCGACAGAACAAATAATATCCAGGTATATATTAAATCTTTGGAAGAACTCTTGTAGATTATCTTCATGCAGAAATATGATATCCAGATAGAAAAAGTTACCACGGCTGTTTCTATTGCTAAGAGCCCAAAAAGAACAAGAGAATGTGCTCCAAAAAATATTACTACCGTATATAATAATTGGTTAAATCTTTCTTTAGAAATCAATGATGCGATTTTAAATGAGCCAATAAGAGAAAAGAAAGACATTACAAACGAAAAAGTTATCCAAGAATTATAGGCAGATTTTAGATTTGCCTGATATTCAGTAAGAGAATTATTTAGAAAAGAAAATAATGAAAAGAGCTTATATAATATTGAAATCAAAAAGAGTGAACCAAATTCAAACCATTCCAGAAATATCGATGGTGCCATGGCAATCTGGTTCATTCTTATGTTTCCGTCGCCATAGACAAATGAATCATACCTGAAAAACCAGATAGCAAAAAACAGAAGTGCTATGAATGCAGGAACGGCAAATTTATTATTTAAAAAAGAAGACAATTTGTCAAAGTAATAATACAAAAATAATGGGATAATAATCAGCAGGAGGAGGGAAAATAAAGTTTCCCATAAGGGAATATGAAGCGGGTGTATAAAAGACCAGTTGTTTTCAAGGAAAAAAATCCCCAGGACTCTGCTGGCGGCATAAATCAGAACAATTATAAAGAATAAGCGAAAATAGCTTTTGAAATTCTCAATCATTATAAATAATTAAAAATCCTGGCGTCCGTCTAAAGCTCTTCCGAGAGTAACAGAGTCGGCATATTCTAAATCAGAGCCGACCGGAAGACCTCTGGCGATTCTTGTAACTTTTACGCCCAGCGGCTTCAATAATTT
>JACZYS010000038.1:0-9313 GCA_022570975.1 Candidatus Zixiibacteriota bacterium
GGTCCACGGTGATTCCATGAATCATATTGCCCCCCACGGTAGTTTCGTCGTTGTGGACTATGCTTGGAAGAACCTGCACGACCGAGACCTCTGTATCGTGCGTCGCGACGGTGAAGCCACTTTCAAGCGCTACCGCGAGGATAAGAGCGGCCCCTGGCTTGAGCCGGACAGTACCAACTCCCGCCATAGCCCGATCCTTCCGGACGATGAAAACCCGATAGAAATTGCCGGAAAATATTCCAGTTCATCTATGGGTCTGAATTTTAAGTGAAATTCTATTTTCGGATTCCAGTTGGGGCTGCCATTACTGATTACTTTGTCTCCGCCGTATGATATGCCTATTGTCAGTCGATTGGAAAGACCGATATCAGTAAAGGCTATGGCACCGCCATCAGGATAAAAACGAGTTCCAATCTGATAATGCCCTCTGCTTAAAGTTCCGGCTGTCGGGCAGTCAATAATAAACCTTGGCGGAACATCATATAAAGTCACTTCTGAGGCTTCATCACCAAACTGAGCCTGAGCGACAGTTGTTATGCTCATAGTTGCCAGCAATAAATAAAATGTATAATTTAAAATCTTCTTCATTTTGTCTCTTTCAAAGTTTTGACATAGCTCTTTGTCATCTGCTATGAAGTTGATAACTAATTAATCTGGAGTCAAATAAAACAATTCAATATTAACAGTTTGAGCCTACAAGTATCAATAAACTTTTATCTGATTGTCGGTTAGCTTAATCTTGTTATCTCAAAAAACCGTTCTCTGATGGTTTTGGTATATATACCCGGCTGATACTTATATCTCTTTTTGTCTGTAATAATCTCAGAGACGCCTATAACCAGTTTTAAAGAGCTGGAAATAAATACTTCATCCGCTTTTGAAAGCTCAACTAAAGAAACATCTTTTTCCAGCAGCTTAAAGCCAAGTTTCTTAGCTTCTTTAATAACTATTTTTCTGGTAACGCCGGCAAGGCAGCCGGCCGAAAGGGGGGGCGTAAATATTGTTTTGTTTTTTGCCCAGAAAATATTTGCCGAGCTGACTTCGGCAATCTTTCCATTCCTGTTCATGATCAAAGCGTCATCGCACTTATTCTTTTTGGCAAGTTTTAATGATGCCGCATGAATGGCGTATGAGATTGTTTTTATCTGCCGGAATACGGAATCCTGATCGATTTCAAAAGGAGAGAGGTAAAGTTTAAAGGGTTGGTGACGCATAGTATGGGGTGCAACCGTCATCAAAATTTGCGGTCTCCCTTTTTTCCCTGCCCAGAACTCGGACTCGCCGGAAGAAACTGTCATCCTGATTCTCTTAACCTCATCGGAGAGTTTCCTGGCCAGAGCATTCATCCATTTTGTTATCTGTTCTTTAGAATAGGGGATTTTGATTCCTATTACTTTCAGGCCTCTGAAAAGTCGGTCAAGATGCTCTTTCAAAAAACAAATTTCATCATTGACAATCAAACAGGTTTCAAAAAGTCCTTCCGCATATAAAACTGAATTGTCAAATATGGAAATCTTCTCTTTACCTCTTGGAACTATCCTTCCGTTTATTGATGTAACCCTCTTCATTACTCGGCCGGTTCTCCAGAAATTGCTTTTAACATGTTAGCAGCTTTAAGTTCCATTTCCTCATATTCATTTTGCGGATTGCTGTCGGCCACGATTCCCCCGCCGGCATGAATGTTATAACAGCCGTCTTTGTGGAGCATGGTTCTTATAGCAATGTTAAAATCGGCCCGGTCTTTATGAAAATATCCAATTGAACCTGTATAAATATTTCTGGGAATGGTTTCGTTCTCCTGAATTATTTCCACGGCTCGCTTTTTTGGCACTCCCGTTATAGATCCGCCGGGAATAAGCGACTTTACAATTTCTGCTATATTTTCTTCATTGGTCAACTCAGCAGAGATATCACTGACCAGATGAATGATTGATGAATAAATTTCCGGCTTGAATATATTATTAACTTTGATCGTTCCCGGTATTGCAATTTTTCCAAGATCGTTACGTTCCAAATCTATAATCATCAAAAGCTCGGCCATATCTTTTTCTGATTCAGTCAATTGCTTGAGCTGAATTCGTTCTTCCGATTCAGATGAACCTCTCTTGATAGTCCCTTTTAATGGCGAAGTTTTGATAGCCGCCCCGTTTTTTTCAAACATTCGCTCCGGTGAAGATGAAATAATCTGGAAATCCCCAAAATTTAAATAAGCAGAATATGGAGCCGGGCTTATTTCCCGGAGCCGGTTATAGACATCAACTGGACTCTGAGAAGATTTGACCCTGAACCGGGAGGTAAAATTTGCCTGATATATGTCACCTTCATAAATATGTATTTTTATTTGGTTTATCTTCTCCATATATTCCCGCCTGCTTAAAGCGGGAATGATCTCAGGTGCAGCATCAAAAATATTAGGCGTCTCCGGAATTGACTGTTTGTGATTGTTCAAAATTACATCATCATAGTTGTCAGCGTCAGAGTTGGTAGCTTCAAGAATCTGATTGCCCAAATCAATTTTCAAAACCGAGTCATATATGTTAAAATGTACCAAAGGAACCGAGAAATTATCGGCCGCAAAATTCTTTATAATTTTGTCTCGACTAATTTTTAGAAAGGGAAGCATGGACTCATAACCAAAATATCCAACTGCAAATTTGTCCTGATCATAAACGTACTCTCTTAACCGATTCATAAGCCGGTCAAATTCTAAAATATATTGGCCCATACTTGCCGAATCATTAGTAAGAATTTTACGGTCAATAGATAAAGATGCTACCGGATTTCTACCGAAAAATGAATACTTTCCCCGGTCACTAAAAGCCAGCGATGAATCAAGCCAGAAACAGCCTGTTTGGTCTTCCGCTTTATTCAATATAAACGGATGTTTGGGCTCTATTTTCTGTCGTAGAACTGTTTCAAGAGTCATCTGACTATGAAGTTATTTCTGCCCCTTAATGTCAAGGGAATTGCTCGTTTCAGCCAGATTCCTGAAATATAATGCCGGTGCAGCTGTTCAAAATTTGAACAAATAGGTAGCTTTTGATTGCATTCTTCTCGTTTATTGTATATATTGTTGTTATACAACAATATAGCTTTCAGACGGAAAGTAAATTTCATCAATTTAGAGACAATGATTTATGGAACTTAAAAGCCTTATTTTGGTATTATATTATAACTGATTTAAGACAGGAGAATCATGGCAAAAGAGTCAGCAAAAGATATTGATTTTCGTTTAATGAAAGCTACCCAAAACGGCGACATGGTTGCATATAGCGAAATTGTTGACCGCTATAAGGACCGTCTTATGCACGTCATTGGAAGGATGTTATCTTCACGGGAAGAGGCCGAAGATATTGTTCAGGAGACAATGATCAGGGTTTACCAGCACCGGCAATCATTTAATTTTCAACATTGTCTGTCAACCTGGATTTATACGATAGGCTTGAACCTTGCCAGAAATGAACTTCGCAAACGGAAAAAATTTAAGTTTTATGACATTACCGAAATGCCCGGCAACCAGGCAGAAATATCTGTCGAGATGAAACTCCCCAGCCGTCTCCCTCAGTTTTTGAACAATGCTATCAAGAACCTGCCGGAAAAATATAAAATGGCTTTTATTCTCAGGGACGTACAGGAGCTGCCTTACGAGGAAGTTGCAACGGTTCTTGATGTTCCCTTGGGAACGGTTAAATCACGGGTTAATCGGGCCAGATTAATGTTAAGAGAAAAATTGCAACCAAGATTGGAGGATATGAATGCGGTGTCAAAAAGCACGCTCCTTCCTGTCGGCTTATTGTAAAAATGAATTAGGCTCAAGCCTCAGCAGTGCCATAGCCGAACATCTTTCGACTTGTCATCAGTGTCAGAAAGAAGAAAGCTACTATGTGAATATAATTGATGCTTCGCGACTTCTCCCTGAACTTAAAGTTTCAGGTGATTTTAACAACAGGCTCCTCAACAGGATTGTCAAAGAAAGATTTCAGGAGACCAAAAACAAAGCATACTTGCCCAAGAGACCACCTCTGTTTTCGTTTACAAGAGCGGTGCCGGTAATGGCCGCGGCCTGTTTAATTTTGGTCGCCGGATATTTTACTGTCTTAGACAAAGAAATTGTAACCGCTGAGGAAAATTATTCGTCCTTTGAAAATTCTCTTGATGATAGTTATCTGACGGCCAAGCCCCGGTACAGCAGAGTCAACCAGACAACCAGCCTTCACAAAGACTGGTCATTTGATGAAGAGCTGGCTAAAGTCAGCAGGGTTAATAGAATCAGTAATCTCTTGACCAATAATGGAAGTGGCTATTTCTCATCTGGTAACACTCACCTGGCCTCAAATAACAGCAGGTTATATCTTCCTTATGCCACAAGCTACTATCGTATGAAACCGGTCCTGAAGATATATATCAAAACTGAAAAACTGCAAATTAGGGAGGATGCCGTAGAGTATTAAATGCTAACGTTTTGTATTAAAACTGTCAGACTATCCTTGACGGTTGTATTTCTTGTAGCCTCATTTTCAATAAATGTTTATTCTTTTGACAGCACTTTGTGTTATCTGGAGAAAAATCTCAACCGTCTCGTATTTGACATATCATCATCAATCGTAACCGTAGAAGCGTCATGGTCTCAGACTCAAAGCAATAATCGGTTTGATGACATTTATGTATTACCCGGATTAATATCACGCGGAATAGTGGTTGATTCAAACGGCCATATTCTGGTTACCATCCCGGCCGTCGAAAACAGAGACAAGATCTTGGTCAATTTTGGCAGCAAATCAGTTCCTGCCAAAATAGTGGGGGCAGATTACCAATCGGGTTTAGCTCTTTTGTCTACCGGGGTCAAACTGGGTCAGCCGGTGATTATGTCTGAGCAATACCTTTGCACCGGACAAATGGTGGTAGCTATTGGCAACGCCTTTGGAATCAGAGCAAACCCCACTCTGGGCTTCTGTGCCGGTACCAGACCGGATGGTAATATACAATTTTCAGGACTTATAAGCTCGGGCACAACCGGCGGAGGTCTCTTTGATCTTACCGGTAATCTGGTAGGCCTTATTTCCGGAAGCTTGGGAGATGACGACAAAGCCGGGGTCGGTCTGGCCGTACCCGCATATAAGCTCTCCGGAGTAGTTCAGTATATTAAAAAGTACGGCAATAAGCCGGCCGGATATATCGGCGTAAATTCTACCGAAATTGAAATAGTCCCTCCAATTGTTATCAGCCGAAGAAGTTCCAATCTTAGTTTTGCATCTCAGAACCGAATAGAAATTAGTAAAGGTTTCGTAATAAATTTCTTATTCAAAGATTCACCGGCATCCAGAGCCGGCCTCAGAGAAAATGACCTCATATTTGAAGTCGATGGCCGACTGGTTAATTCTATTGCCGCTCTAAGGGAAAGAATAATTATGACTGCCCCCGGCACGGTTATTAGTTTCGGCTTCATACGAAATAACCAGGTTTACTATACGCAAGTTATCGCAGGAGAAACAAAACAATGGTTCAGCAAAAATATTCCACCCAAAAGAGGACTATCCAAAAACGCTCGACTATTTGATTCCTTGAGCACCGAGATTAACGATCTCAAAAACAAGCTTGATGAGCTTGAAAAACTGGTAAAAATCTCCCGGGGCAACTAAACCTGCTTTTAATTAATTTTTTGAATTGCCAATCATTTTGAATTTATTGTAACTTGTTATAAGTTATGAATATCAATGCCAAAGAATTTGACCTGAGTCTTGAAAGTTTTAACCCTCAGGATAACATTGCCATAAGAACTCAGTCATTATTTTCGGCCTCATTAGTCTTTGCATCGTCGGACTTAATCACCAGAGCATATCAGATTACTCAACGTCAGGAAATAGAAACTACAAAAATATATGAACTTCTTCTTCAGTCCTACTTGTTCTTGGGGTTCCCAAGAACTCTGATTGCTTTTGATATATTAGACAGTTATTTAAAAGAAAGTGTCTCTGTTAAAAGAGAGTTAGAGATTGCAGGCGATGAACTCAAAAAATGGCACAAGGACGGCTTAAAAATATGCCGGAAAGTTTATGGCGGCAGCTTTCAGAAGTTAAAAGATAAACTGATTTCGTTTTCACCGGAATTGTATAGCTGGATGATTATTGAAGGATACGGTAAAGTATTGTCAAGGGATGGGCTGTCCCTGTTGGAAAGAGAGCTTGCCATAGTTGCTATGCTAACGGTGGAAAACAGACCAAAACAACTGTATTCGCATATTCTGGGAGCAATAAATGCGGGTGGAAATATTTCTCTTTTGGAAAGTATAATAGATGATATCGGGTTGGCTTCAAAAAACGGAAAGATGGAGGCCGACAGAATTTTAAGTGAGTTAAAAGAGAAACGTAGCTGACAAAATGATAAAACGTTTGTTCAAATATTCATTCCTAACTCTGATTCTCTTATTGATTGGTGCCTATTTGTATTTTATCCAGTTTGGTGGAATCAGCAAAATTTTAAACGATAAACTTGGACGTCAACTGGAGGAAAAATACAATATTGAATTTAGTGCCGGCGAGGTTAAGGGTTCGCTTTTTTCAGGAATAATCATTAAAGATATCACTCTTTCATATAAGGATTCATCAACCTCATATCAAATTGTCTATCTGCCACAGATAAAAGCAAGCTATTCAATTTCCAATATATGGAACGAGAAATATATTTTTGACTTGGTCCAGATTGACAGCAGCCAGTTTTTCATAAAGCAGGATTCAGCTGGAAACTGGATGCTCCCCAAAGCCAAAACCAGCAGTACCAAAGGCAAAGAGACCCAGCTGCCGTTATTGTCAATAGACAATCTGGTTTTTAGGAACATTACAGTTATAGCGATGAGGCAAAATGATGTGCTGCGTGTTGAGAATATTTATCTGGATGCCGCCCTGCAGGTATCAGAAAACACCTACTCAATAAATATCAGAGACTTTTCGTTTAGTAATAATAAGAATGATTTGAAACTGGACGCCTCAAGTGGAAGCTGCACTTATTTTAATGGTTCGTTGATGTTTGAAGACCTTATTTTAAAGTCAGGTGATACAAAAATAAAATTGAGCGGAGGGTTTGAGCTTGATAATAAGCCGCGTGGATTTGTTCAATTTAAAATTGATAATCTCAATTTGCTTTCAATTTCATCTGTTGCCGGGCCGAAACTTAAAGGCGAACTTGACTTAAACGGAGAAATTGCTTTCAGCAGCACATCAATTTCCGGTGACATTGATATGGGGGGGAATCTTTTCTTTGCCGAGTTCAAAAACTTAAACAGTAGTTTCACTTATGTCTTTGCCGATAAAATCCTGACTGTTGACAGTTTGTATGGTTCAATTTTTGAAAGCTGCACTATCAGCGGTAAGGGATTGATTGACTTTGGACAGGAAATTAAAAAATATTCAGTTACGGCTCAGATTGCAAATTTCAACCTTAATGAGATGTTTTCAAACACTTTTGAATCTGATTTAAGCGGCAGGATAAAAATAAATGGTCAATCATTCAAAAAAGAAAATCTCAAGATACAAATTGAAACTGATTTAAAAGAATCACATTTTTATAATTATCCGCTCCATACCGCCCGGGGCATTTTATCAGTCAACACCGAACGAATTAAATTTGGAGACAATTTTCTTATTACATATTATGAGAATGAGTTTTTGGTTTCAGGTGAGATAGAATACAAAGACAATATTAATCTCAGCATAAGCGGCAAAATGAATAACCTTGCCAGGTACAAGGACAAGCTCTTTGTCAATGACCCGGCCGGAAGGTGTATTTTTGTGGGAAAGCTTTCCGGTCTCTCAAAAGACCCGGATTTAACCGGGGAGCTCTTCTCTGACTCTCTTTGGGTTTATGACATATTCAGTGATTCAATTTATGCAAATATCAAAATAAATAATTTCTTGTATAACAAGCAGGGAGAAATTGAAATTGATTTCCACAGCGGAAACATGTTTGCCCTTCCTTTCGACAATGGATACGCAAAATTAAGCCTTGATTCCAATGTCGTTTATATCGACACTGCCGTAGTATCGCACTCACTCTTCCGGATAAATTCAAATGGAAAATACACTTCCCATGACAGCGGATCAAATCTGGTGTTAAACAAACTGAAGTTGAACTTTTTTAGTCAGCAGTTAGAAAACAATGAGGCTATTAACATTAATATTGACGGTCAAGGGTTTGAATTTACCGAGGCCGCAGTCTCAAACAATGAGGCTGAACTGGACATAAAAGGCCGACTCAATTTTGATAACTCCATGGACCTTAAAATTAATGCCAACAGAATCGCCATTGAACCCTGGCTGTCAATATTCAGGCCCGATTTGGAAATCGGAGGAGACCTTTCCAGTAAGACCACTTTGGGCGGGACTTTTCTAAACCCAATAATTAAAATGAAAACGGAATTTAAAAGTTTCTCATACAAGGGACTCGTTTTAGGGGACATGTCCACAACTCTGTCATATTCTGATAAACTGCTCAAAATTGACAGCTTTTTTGTTTTTGCAAATCCGGGAGAATATTATGGCAGGGGATATCTTCCAATTGATTTGGCCATGACTACTTCCGTTACAAAACGTCTGCCTGAAAATAATATGGATATTACAGTGATTGCCTCCGATGAACGTTTTGATCTGGTTTCTCTCTTGCTTCCCTCGGTTGAACAGCTTGACGGTGAGATGTATACAAACTTCAGATTGACCGGTACTCCCGGGGCACCTCATCTTGAGGGTGACATTATCTTCAATAACGCCCGTCTCAAATATCTTGATTTGGAACATCCTCTTTTTGCTGATTTTATTCAGGCAAAATTGACTGACAACAAAATCATAATCGAAAGCATCAAAGCCTATGCCACTGACGACAACAATAGAAATGGCAAAAAGAAATATGCTCTTATAAGCGGTGAGTTAATTGTTCGCTCTTTGGAAAATCTCTATTATGATTTGGAAGTAGCCATTGATAACAATTTCCCCTTCTCTTATGAACTTGATGATATCACCGGAGAACTCTCCGGAAAGTTACAAATAAGAGGGGACACTCCACCAATGGTAACCGGCGATATTGCCATGTCTGAAATGAGATATTCGGTTGAGTTTGCAGAGCCGGATGAAGGCTCACCAATCATGGCCGCATTAACCGGCGAAGACTCCTGGGATTTGGATCTGAATATTGAAATCCCTTCCAATTATAGAATCAAAAATGATGACATTGATGCCGAATTTTCGGGGCAGATAAATCTTATTCGCAAAAACGGCAAATACAGGTTTATCGGGCAGATGAGCATCGTGCGCGGCAGGGGGTTTTT
>JACZYS010000038.1:9323-14711 GCA_022570975.1 Candidatus Zixiibacteriota bacterium
TAAATTAGAGCCGGACGGAAATGTGGTCTTTACCGGTAAAGAGAAATTTAATCCCGGTTTGGACATGATTGCTACTACAAAAATTTTGACCACAGTCCCATCTGATTTTGAAGACAGGCTGACCCGTGAAAGAATTGATTTATCAATTCACATTACCGGAACATTGGACACAGTCGAAATAAATCCGGCCGAGGGATCATCATATACCAAAGAGGAACTCTTAACTTTGATTGTTGCCAACTATGCACAAAGTGATACAACCTTGGTGTTAACGCAAGTATCAGAACGGATTTCAAACTTAATTAGTAAAGAGCTTGAAGATTTGGGCGGAACCCAGTTGAGAAAATTGGGTGTGGAAACTTTTGAAATTGAACCTTTTTATGGTGATGAAACTGATTTACTTAAGGCCAAATTCACCGTTGGGTTTTATACGGCTCAGGGTCTTTATGTTTACGGGAAATCACCTCTTTCAGGAGAGGCTACCAGAGAAGTTGGTTTTGAATACCGATTTAACAGAAACTTCTTGATGGAAGGCAGACGTGATGAGGAAGAGTTGTATCATTTGAATTTTAAACTCCACTGGGATTACTAAGGCGCATCAATGAGAGTAACAGTCATAACTGTCTTGTTTTTTCTCACCTCCCTGTTATCGCAACAGGTTGACTCTGCCCACGTTGATGACCGGGAACTTTTGAAATGGATTAGAAATAAACCAAAAATTTCTACTATCATCGTCGAGGGAAACAGCTACTACTCTGATGAAAAAATAAAATCAAAACTTTATTCAAGAGTACATACTCTCTGGAGTTCAATAAAGGGTGACCGAAGGGCATACATACGTTCTGAGACTCTGAACCGGGATTCTCTTGAGATAAAATATCTTTATCTAAATAACGGTTTTTTGGATATTGAGTTCAGGGAATTCATTGATATATCTGATAAAGATTCTTCGGCCATCATAAAAATAAATATTAGCGAAGGGAACCGGTACCTTTTTGGTGAAAAAATTCTTTCCGGAGAATACCCTCCAAAATTCCAATCTGATTTTTACAAAATCGTATCCAGACTAAGAAAAGAAAAACCGATTTCAATCTTCCAACTCCGTCAAACATCATTTGAACTAAAAACGGTGCTCGCCAACGAAGGATATCCATATGCGTTGGTCAACTATGATGTCCAAAAAAACAGCAGCAGCCGGATAACCGATGTTGAGTTTCATATAGTTTCTGATTCAATAGTTCATTTTGGGGATCTGGATATTGAAGGAACAAAAGAGTATCCGGAATACACGGCCCGAAGAGAAGTTAATTTCAAATCAGGTGATATATACAGAAGAAACAATATCCTTGATTCCCAGCGAAGATTATTTGAATCCGGCTATTTCAGCACTTTACAGCTTGATCAGCAAAAAGAAAACCCGGACAGGTTAAAACCTGATTTTATTCTGAAAGTCAGAGAAAGAAAACCGGGGTTTGTGACCCTGACCACCGGAGCCGGACAGTCTGAAGTAAAAGATTTGATTTGGGATATCTCCGCCGGTTTTGGAAAGAGAAATTTCTTCGGCTCCCGTCGCTATGATATCCTGGCTGATTATTCATTCAGTTTGGACGATAATGTCAGGCTGGTGACTCATCGCTATCGTTTGAGATATACTGAGCCTTGGTTTTTGGGTATAAGAATGCCGCTTTTATTCACCGGTGAATTTCATCCCCGTATTAAAGACCCGGTGCTTGAATATAATATTCAGGAATGGTCAATTTCTATCTCTACCAGAAAGAAATTCGGCCGGAAAGTTAAGACCGTACTTGGATTGGAGTATGAATCAATCGAAATTGATAATATTAGGGAAGAGTTAAAAGCCGACCTGGGGATTTCAGTGAGAAGAAACATTTATTTCAGGTATCGCCGTGACAGTCGTGACAATATTTTTATTCCCAGAAGAGGCTCACTGGGAGAAATTTCCGGTGCTTATTTTGGCGGTTTTATGGGTGGCGATGACAGTTTCACCTCTTTGGGAGCCGCTTGGAGCACTTACCAGAAGGTTTGGCCGGGATGGATCTCTGCCAGCAGAATTAAATCCGGCTGGGTTGAGCCTTTTGGAAAGTCAGTCAAAGTCCCCTCAAATGACCTCCTCTATCTGGGCGGAGCAAATTCTATAAGGGGATTCAGAGAGAATTCTCTGGGACCAAAGGGAGTTACTGATATCCCCGAAGGTTCAAATTTCACCCTTATTTTCAATCAGGAATTCAGGTGGAAAACTATCCAATTTCTGAATATATTTTCGTTTATGAAAAACTTTCCGCTATGGCAGTCAGTTTTTGTCGATGTCGGAGGTGGATTCTATGACCCTACTGATATTAAGTTCAAGAATTTGGCGGTTAGTTACGGCACAGGAATTCAAATTGTCTCCCCGGCCGGACCATTAAGAATTGACTATGCCAAAGTTGTCCCCACCGAGAGATTTGGCTTTGATGAACGCTGGCACTTTACTATATTATATGCGTTTTAAACTTAGAGAGAATTTGGATGAAAGAGAGAAGAAATGGAACATATTTATTTAGACCATAACGCTACAACACCTGTTGACAAAGAAGTGCTTGAGGCCATGCTTCCTTATTTGACCGATAAATATGGAAATGCCAGTTCTGTTCATCAGGCAGGAAGAGATGCAAAAGTCGGGCTGGAAAACTCCAGAGAAACTATTGCCAATATTATCAACTGCCAGCCTCAGGAACTGTTTTTCACTTCCGGGGGAACGGAGTCAGACAACATAGCCATCATGGGCACAGCTCTCCGTTTAAAATCCAGAAAAAATCATCTGGTCGTTGGTGCCGCCGAACATCACGCCATATTTGAACCGGCTGAATTTCTACACCAATCGGAAAATCTGGAACTCACTATGTTAGGGGTTAACGGGGAAGGTTTTCACTCAGCAGAAGAACTCAAAAAAATAGTTACAGAGAAAACCTCCATAGTATCTCTTATGCATGCCAATAATGAGACCGGAGCGATTCAGGATATAAAATCACTGGCATCTGTTGCCCATGAAAAAAAAGCTCTCTTTCATACCGATGCTGTTCAATCTATTGGGAAAATTAAAGTAGATGTAAAAGAGATAGATGTTGACATGCTTTCTTTGACCGGTCATAAAATCTATGGCCCCAAAGGAGCCGGTGCGCTCTTTATCAGAGAAGGAATAAAAATTTCTCCCCTCTTTTATGGAGGGTCGCATGAAAAAAAGAGAAGACCCGGAACAGAAAATGTTGCCGGCATTGTTGGTCTGGCCAAAGCTCTGGAAATTGCCGAGACAAAAAGAGATGACGACTTCAACCGGCTGAATAAACTGGCCGATTTCTTTATTGACAAACTGGTTCGGTTGTTGCCGGACGTTCATATGAACTCACCCAGAAAAAACCGGATTCCTCAAACAGTAAATGTCTCTTTTATCGGCTGCGAGGGAGAGTCAATTGTTCTGTCACTTGATTTGAAAAATATATCTGTCTCATCAGGCTCAGCCTGCACCTCCGGCGCGGTTGAACCATCGCATGTCTTAACGGCTATGGGGATTCCTGCCATAACGGCTCAGAGCTCAATCAGGTTTTCAATGGGCAGGTCAACCACAAAAGAGCAGATAGAATATCTCCTAAACGAGCTTCCGCCGATTATTAATCGGCTGCGAGAAATGTCTCCGGTTTATTCAAATAAATAGCTGAACAAAGTTAATGAACTAATGTCAAAATAATGTCAAAAAAAGTATTAGTCGCTATGTCCGGAGGAGTTGACTCCTCGGTTGCCGCCTTAATCCTGAAAGAGCAGGGATACGAAGTTATAGGGGCCCATATGAAGCTCTGGGATTACGTGGATGTAGGTGCCGATTTCTATAAAGACGGCCGATGCTGCACAATTGATTCCATTACTGATTGGCGTTTGGTCTGTGATGCCATTAATGCTCCCTTTTATGTCCTCAATATGTCGGCTCATTTCAGGGACACGGTTATAGAAAATTTTGTCTCTGAATATAAAGACGGCAGAACTCCCAACCCATGTGTCCAGTGCAACTCAGATGTAAAATGGAACACCTTCTTAAAAAAAGCTAAAGAGCTGGGTTGCGACTATATGGCCACCGGGCATTACGCGATTATTGAAAAGATGGCCACCGGGAGATTTACTATTCGCAAGGGAGTGGACGGCACCAGAGACCAGTCGTATGTCCTCTGGGGAGTTTCGCAGGAAGCTCTTTCAAAGACTTTGATGCCTCTTGGAACTCTGCTCAAAAAAGAAGTAAGGGAAATTGCCAGAAAACATAAACTAAGAACGGCAGAAAAAGCTGAGTCAAGAGAGATTTGTTTTATTGTCGATGATAACTACCGCCGTTTCTTGACTGAGTATGAGCAGAAAAGAAATAGAGAATTTAAAGAGGGTGAACTGCTTCATGAGGACGGCCGTCTTTTGGGGAAACATAAAGGAACTCCCTTTTACACTATTGGTCAAAGAAAGGGGCTGGGTCTTACTTACCCGGTTCCTCTGTATGTCAAAGAGATAGATGTTAAAAATAATAAAGTGATAGTAAGCGAAAACGACTCACTTTTTAAAGACCGATTAACTGCAAAAGAAATAAATTGGGTTGGAGGAAAACCGCAGAGCAAAGAATTTTCTGCCGAAGTAAAAATCCGATACCTCCATGAACCGGCTGATTCTACTGTCCTCTGCCTTTCAGATAATAAAGTTGAAATAAAATTCAAAGATATGCAAAGAGCAATCACTCCCGGACAGTCAGTGGTCTGGTATCAGAACGACTGTCTTTTGGGCGGCGGCTATATAGTCTAAATATCTCAATTGATGGACATTTGAGTTGATCTTCACCTCTCCGGAATAAATATTATGCGAAAATAGAAATAAAAGAAGGAGATTTTATTATGCCGGAAGTTAAATTTCTGGGGCATGCATGCGTAGCAATTGAAACCACAAAACATAAACTGATTATTGATCCGTTCTTAAATGGAAACTCGCAAGCATCAATGAAACCAGAAGATGTCATAACCGATTATATTCTTTTGACCCACGCCCACGGCGACCATTTTGGAGATACAGAATTAATCGCCAAAAAAAATGAGGCCACCGTTGTTGCCACTTTTGAACTGGGAACTATCTGTGAGAGGTTAGGATTAAAAGTTCACAAGATGCATATCGGCGGAGGGTTTGATTTTGATTTTGGAAAAGTCAAAATGACCATCGCCCATCATGGCGGAGGATTGGGTCACGATGCCGACCAGTTCGCCGGACCTCCTGTTGGACTGTTGGTATATGTTGACGGAAAAACCGTTTATCACGCTGGTGACACCGGACTTTTTATGGATATGCAGTTGATTGGGGAGATGAACGATATCG
>JACZYS010000039.1 GCA_022570975.1 Candidatus Zixiibacteriota bacterium
TGTTCCATTCATATGCAATACTACCCCGGACACAATCAGCTAAAAGGAGATTATTCTTCTTAAAGACTCAGGTTGTTATGGTTTAATGAATGGTATAGAAACAGGTAATGAGAAATTAAGAAAAGAAATAATAATGTGAATGAGAATGGTAGATTTTGGCATAATAACAGGTTCAGGTTTTTATGATCTTGATACAAAAATTATTGAAACTAAAACTGTATTTTCTTTAAGAGCTTCTCTTAAAAGAGAAACCTCAACCGAAGATTCTACCAGAGATTCTCTCAAGAACTGCTGTTTTTCTGATACGACCAGCAGTTCTTCGACATTTGATCTTACTTTGAAAAAAGGATAATAAAATATTGTGTAGGCAACATCATGGACGCGTGCTGTTAAATTGACTCCCCCGACAGCAAGCAATATTGACAGCACAATAATTGTACCAAAATGAATATTTCTTGAATAACGGGCAGATAAGCTGGTTATCCAACTCATCGAGTCTTTTCTTCCATTTGATTAATTCAATCTACATTGTCAATTAAGGTCAGGACATCTCCGGGTGAAGATACACTGAGCAGCTTGTTTCTATTTTCTTCCGACTTCATAAGATATGAGAGTCTTGCCATAACATTTAAGTGTGCACCGATAGCATCTTCCGGAGCAGCAATCAAAAAGAATAGTTTTACCGGTTGGTGATCCATGGCATCAAAATCTATTCCGTTTTCGGAAATTCCAAAAGCAATTACAATCCCTTTAACTGATTTTGTCTTGGCGTGAGGAAAAGCAACTCCGTAACCCACACCGGTAGTAACCAGATTTTCTCTTTCTTTTATGTCGTGCAATAATTTTTCTCTATCGGTAACCATATTTGAGGAAGCAACCAAACCTACTAATTCTTCAATCACTTCATTCTTGGTGGTGGCAGAAAGAGAAAATTCTACCAGATTTTCATCACAAAATTTTGACAGTTTCATCTTTTAACCTTATTTTAATTTTTCAGCTTCATCAACAAGCATATTAGGAATCCCGTTTTCAATCTTATAAGAAAGATTACATGGCCCGCAAATTAAGCGGTTTTCATTCTCGTTATAGTCCAAATCAGTTTTGCAATTTGGACAGACCAGTATAGATAATAATTTATCAGAAAGCACTATTTTATTTTTCCTTAAATTCACCCATAGACCGGTACTTTTTGCTTCTAATTTTTAATAATTGCTCAACGGAGAGAACTCTTAATTGCTTGAGTTCTTCAAGTATTGCTTTCTTGACATTCTCTGCGCTGGCCTTGTGATCATTATGAGCACCGCTGGGTGGTTCTTCTATAATTCTATCAATAATCCCCATTTCCATTAAATCTCCCGAAGTTACTTTTAAGGCCTCGGCCGCTTCAGGTGCTTTTGCAGCGTCTCTCCACAAAATTGCCGCACATCCTTCCGGTGAAATAACAGAATACCAGGCATATTCCAACATCATTATTGTGTCTCCAACTCCGACACCCAAAGCACCGCCAGATGCCCCCTCTCCGATGATGACTACAACAATCGGCACTTTGATTCTGAACATCTCCCTGATATTTTTGGCAATAGCCTCTGCCTGGCCTCTTTCTTCGGCGCCAATACCCGGGTAGGCTCCGGGAGTGTCTATTAATATGACCAGTGGTAAATCAAATTTTTCTGCTATCTTGAAAAACCTCAGGGCTTTTCTATAACCTTCGGGGTGCATCATCCCAAAATTCCTATACAGTTTTTCTTTTGTGGCCCTGCCTTTTTGCTGCCCGATAAGCATAATCGGGATATCATCAATTCTTGCAAAACCTCCAACAACAGCTTTGTCATCGGCATAATTTCTATCACCGTGTATCTCAATAAAATCAGTGGTCATGTGCTTTATGTAATCAAGGGAATACGGTCTTTTGGGGTGTCTGGAAATTTGAACTTTTTCCCAGCGAGACAAATTTGAATATATATCCCGGCGGAGCTTATCCAATTTTTTTTCAAGTGAAGAGATTTCACCGGACAATTCCAGATTCTCACCGACAGAGAAGTCTTTCATGTCAGAGATTTTCTTCTCAAGCTCAATAATTGGCCGCTCGAAATCTAAAAACTGTCTTTCACTCATTTCATACCGATCAGAAAAAATCTACTTATTGTTTTTGAAACCGTTTTTCCCCTGCCGGTCATTCTTTTTCCGTGAGGCAAGGTTAACTATCAAAATAAAAAATAAAGAGAAAATTACAACCATAAAAAAGACCAGATATCCAAAGACTATAATCCTGTCCCAGAAGAACATAGCCAGGGCAAAAGAGCCAAAAATCATGGCCATGAAGTAGAATATATAAACAACCTGTTTTCTGGGAATTCCAGCCAATTCCAGGTAATGAAAGAGATGTCTCCGGTCGGCCGACATAACATTTTTGCCGCTCAACAATCTTCTTACAAACGATGACCCGGCTTCTAAAATTGGTAATCCCAGCACCAGAACCGGAATATAAAGGGCAGAGATTGTATATGATTTCATTGGGAATATTAAAGAAATCACCGCAAAATAAAAGCCAATCTGCATTGAACCGCTGTCACCCAGAAAAATCCTGGCCGGATGAAGATTAAATTTCAGGAATACAATCAAAAAACCGCTCAGGGCCGAGATCAATAAAATTACTGAGCTTTCATTATATAACATACTTACTATCAGCAGCACCAGTGCTCCAATTAACGAAACACCGGAGGCAAGCCCGTCAAGTCCGTCAATCAAATTAATGGCGTTAGAAAGAATCACAACCCAGGCAACAGTTAAAATAACAGAAAATGAACCTAGTTGGAACGAGCCTTCCGGAGTGGAAACCAAGTCGATACTCATACCACCCATAAAAATAATCAACCCGGCAGCTACCTGAGCTATCAGTTTTACCCACGCAGATAGGGGATAGAGGTCATCGGCCAGCCCTACGAGCAGAATTATCAGCGCTCCGGAAAATACATATGGCAGATAGCCTGAAATTCCTGCAAAATATGAAGGAAAAATGAAATAGCCCAAAAAAGTGGTAATCCAAAATGAGAGAAAGAGGGCAGCACCGCCCAAAATCGGAGTCGGCTCATTATGTCTTTTATGCTTTCCGGGTAAATCCAAAAGGGAAAACTTGATACCGGCTTTTATCATTATCGGTATGATAATCCAGGCTAATAGTGCCGATGTAATAAACCCGAACGAAATTTGGAGCCAGTCCATATTAATTATTTCTCTTTTTCATGAACGGTTTAAGAATAAGTAAAAGAAAGAAGTTTATCACCAACAAAACCGGGATAACTGCTTTAATCAACAAAGAGTTTGAATTCTTGAAGAAATATTTTGTCATTGAGAGATGATGATGCCACTCTCTTTTAATCCAGCCGGGGTCGCTTCCCTCTGCCCAGAAATGAACCCCTCCCGATTTAGGGCAGAAATAGTTTTTCATCCCGGAAGTAGTCAACCTCAAGCAGAGGTCCGTATCTTCCATATAGAGGAAAAATCTTTGGTCAAATTTTCCAATCTCCATAAATAAATTCTTTCTTATCATCAATGCTGTTCCGGCAACGGCAGGTACTTCTGAGTTTCTTTCATAATCAGGTAAAGTATATGTTTTCTGAACTCCGGTCAAACGAGAGATAACAGAACCTCTGGAAAAAAGAAGATTTGATAACCCGGGGAATTGACGGCAAGTTGCCTGAAATGAATTGTCCTCAAATCTCATTCTGGCCGATATTGCTCCTACAGTTTTTTCTGTTTCATATGCAGAGATTAATTCGGCAATCGCATCACTGTCTAATTTTACGTCCGGATTTAAGAACAAGAGTAGTTCACCGGAAGCATTTTCGGCACCAATATTTGAAGCGGCGGCAAATCCTATATTGGTCTTATTCTCAATAATTTTGCAGTCGTGCATTATTTCTTTTGTAATTGAGACAGATTTGTCCGAAGAATTGTTATCAACGATAATAATTTCTGAGTCAACCGATATCAAAGAACTCCTTAATGCAGAAAGGGACGAATACAAATGTCGCTGGGAGTTAAAGGTTACTACTATTACAGATAGCTTTTTGCTGGGCGTAATCACGCAATAAAATTAATTTAATTTTCCAAAAATTGATTTAAGCCTGAGCAACCAGACCATCCAGATTGCCTCGCGCACAATTTTCTTTGACATCTTGGAAGTTCCGGCCACCCGGTCAACAAAGACAATTGGGATTTCCTTTATTTTAAAACCTTTTTTCCAGGTTCTCATTGACATTTCAATCTGGAATGAATATCCGTTTGACTGCACTGCATCTAAATCAATTGTTTCCAATACTTCTCTTCGGAAACATTTAAATCCGCCGGTTGCATCCCTGAGAGGAAGACCGGTCACAAATCTGGTATAAACATTTGCATAGTAGGACAAGAGCAGTCTCATCATTGGCCAGTTGATTACGTTGACACCTGAGATATATCGTGAGCCAATGACCAAATCATAATCTTTAATTTCTCTAAAAAAGTCTTTGAGATATTCTGGTCCATGAGAAAAATCTGCATCCATTTCAAAAATTAGGTCAAATTTTCGTTCTATTGCCCATTTGAATCCGGCCAGGTAGGCTCTGCCAAGTCCTTGTTTATTTGTGCGGTGCAGGACAAATACTTTTTCTTCATCTTTTGAAAGCCTGTCGGCAATTTTTCCGGTGCCATCGGGAGAGTTGTCATCAACTATTAATACATTGATTCTTGGGTCAAGCGGCAAAACTGCGTTTACAATTTTTTCTATATTCTCTTTCTCATTGAAAGTGGGAAATATTATTAAGGCTCGCTGTGAATGAGTCATAGTTGTTGCTCGTTGTTTAAGTCTTTCTTGAGATTGGATAATTTTCTTCTTATATCACTTACTTCTTCTTTAACAGCTGTTTGCCCTTCAGAAATAAAACCCATTACAAAAAGTCCCAACCCAATTCCAATAAGCAGAACCACCAAATATAATAAAGGCAGCTGTGTTTCTCCCAGTACATACTTCAAATAGATTGCCCATAATCCGGCCATAACTCCCAAGAATATCATAATTGAGCCAAAAAGACCAAACCACAATAACGGTTTTTTCAAAAAGGTAATCTGAAATTTTACGGCCAGCATATCCAAAATACCTATTGGAATTCTCCAGAAAGAAAATTTTGATTTCCCCCAGGTCCGTTCATAGAGCGGAATAGGGACTTCTTCTATCTTATATCCTTCGGCCGAGGCCAGAACAACCAGATACCTGTGCCAGTCCTGTCTTAAGAAAATATGCTCGACAATTTCTCTTTTGAATGCTTTTACTGAATTTAAGTCCTGCACTTTAAGGTTAAATATTTTTCTCGAAATCCAGTTATAAATGGACGATACGAATTTCTTCTTATAGTTGCCCTGTTTCCAACCGGTGCAGAGGTCTGCTCCGTTCTGGATTGGTTTCACCAGTGAGGGAATATCTTCCGGCAGATATTGTAAATCAGCCGGATAGAAAACAAAGACCTCTCCGGTTGCTATTTCAAAACCGGTTTGGAGAGACTCGGTCAAACCTCTGTTTCTCCGGTGACAGGAGTATTTTATGAAACTGTATTTTTGGGCATTCTCTTTTATCTTCTTGAATGTACCGTCTGTTGAGCCGTCATCAATAAATACCAGCTCAGATTCAAAATCGGCATTTTTCTGCATTTCATCAAACTGAAGACAGAGCTCATCAATATTCCCCTCTTCGTTTAATGCCGGTATGATTGTTGTGACTTTCATAATTTAAGTATCGGATAATCCTTTAGAAAATATTGTCCTGAAAATAAGCTAATGTGTTGTTAATCTTTAACATATCCGTTTTACCTGTAATAATCAAATTAGTTCAACTCTTTATTTCTGTCAAAAACAATGTTTCCGGCAAGTATTGTGGCCGAAACCAGTCCAGAGAGTTTTTGCCCAATAAAGGGTGTGTTGTTTGATTTTGAGAAAAACTGGTTTTTCTTAACTGTCCACGTTTTGTCCGGGTCAATTATGCTGATATCTGCCTGAGAGCCGTCGGCCAATGTTCCTCCGGGCAGATTTAAGATTCTTGCCGGAACATATGACATCTTGCGGATTGCTTCGGCCCAGCTCAAGAACCCTTTGTCAATCAAGAACGTTTTTATTAATCCCAGTGTAAGCTCCAGTCCAATCATTCCCGGAGGAGCTTTATCAAACTCGGCATCTTTATCTTCTTCGGTATGGGGTGCATGATCAGATGCAATACAGTCAATTGTTCCGTCAAGCAATCCTTCAATTACCGCTTCCCGATCGACCTCGGTTCTAATCGGCGGGTTGACTCTGAGGTTGGTATTAAATTCTTTGCCAATCTCTTCATCGGTTAAAATAAGGTGATGAGGGGTGACTTCTGCGGTGACATTTATACCTTCGGCTTTGCCCCTTCTGATTGCTTCCACGGCACCTTTTGAAGAGACATGCTGAATATGCAAACGACTTTTGGTTAATCTACACAGAGCCAGATCTCTTAAAACAGCTACTTCCTCGGCGACAGCCGGTGCACCTTTCATACCTAACCTTGCTGACTGATAAGACTCATTCATTACTCCGCCGTCCACCAGATACTGGTCTTCGGCATGCTGCATCACCGGGATATCAAACATGCTGGCATATTCTAAAGCCCTTCTCATTATTTCCGGATTTTGCACATAGTGGCCGTCATCGGTAATTGCCACCGCTCCCATTTTTACCAAATCGCCAATTTCGGCCAGCTCTTTTCCCTCGATATTTTTGGTAATAGCCCCGACCACATATAATCTTGCCGGAGCGTCTTTTGCCCGGTCCTGAACAAATTTTACTGTTTCCTGCGAGTCAATCCTTGGTTGTGTGTTTGGCATGCAGCAGATGGTAGTGAACCCGCCTGCGGCGGCCGCCTGACAACCGCTTAAGACTGTTTCCGCACTTTCTTTTCCCGGTTCTCTTAAATGGACATGGATATCAACAAGCCCCGGAACCACAAGTTTGTCGGTTGCGTCAATCAGTTGGTCTTTGGCAAGTGAACTTTTCTCTTTTTTTGTAACCGCAGTCTCTTTTTCAATTTTTACAATCTTACTGTCTTTAATAAAGATGTCCGCAATTTTTCCAAATCCTAAAGCCGGGTCAATAACCCTTCCATTTGATATTACCAGATCATATTTTTTTGATGCCATTTTTAACTGCCTTCTTCTTCTTTTCTGCCTGAAAGGAGATACAAAACAGCCATTCTTACTGCTTGTCCGTTGGTCACCTGCTCCAAGATTACTGAATTTTTGCTGTCGGCAACCTCACTTGAAATTTCGACTCCCCGGTTCATAGGTCCGGGGTGCATGATCGTGTAATTCTTGTTGAGTCTTTTCAAACGGTCTTTTGTAATTCCAAAGAGATTTGTATATTCTCTCTGTGAGGGGAACAATCCTGATTTTTGTCTTTCCAGCTGTATCCTCATGACATTTACCACATCGGCGCCGTCTAAAGCTTCGTCAATATCGGTATAGACATCGCAGCCAAATTTTTCCACTTCATAAGGAAGCAATGTTGAGGGTCCGCACAGAGCAACCGAGGCACCCATCGCCTTAAATCCCCAAATATTTGAACGGATAACGCGGGAATGTTTGATATCACCGACCAGCACCACCCGCAAACCGTCAAGTGAGCCATATTTTTCTCTGACCGTAAACATATCAAGCAGAGCCTGTGTCGGGTGCTCATGGGCACCGTCTCCGCCGTTGATGATGTTGGCATCCATACACTGAGTCAGAAAATATGGCGCCCCTGATGAACCGTGACGAACAACAACCATGTCAATTTTCATGGCCTCAATATTCTGAACGGTGTCTCTGAGAGATTCCCCCTTTTTTACTGATGAAGTGGAGGTGGAGAAATTTACGATATCGGCCGACAATCTTTTTTCGGCCAGTTCAAAAGAAATTCTGGTTCTGGTTGAGGCCTCATAAAAGAGATTCACAACCGTTATGCCTCTTAAAGTAGGGACTCTTTTTATTGTCCGGTCAATAACCTCGCGAAAAGTCACCGAGGTATCTAAAATAAGTTCCATATCCTGGCGTGGAACATTTTCTAAGCCCAAAAGATGACGTGAACTTAGTTTGCTCAATTTTTCCCCTTTTTGTCTTGCTTTAGTTTTTCTGTTTCAACAAAGACAATATCTTCGCCATCATTTTCGATTAATTTTACAACTACCATATCATTTTTTGAGGTGGGGATGTTTACACCCACATAATCAGCCTTGATTGGTAACTCCCGGTGTCCCCGGTCAACCAGTACAGCCAGCTGAATGGTTTTTGGTCGGCCAAAATCTACGATTTGTGACAGAGCAGCGCGGATTGTCCTTCCCGTGAAAAGGACATCATCGACCAATATCACGTTTCGGTTGGCCAGCTCAAATAATATATCAGTTGTCTGCACCACCGGTTGGTCCAATTTGGAATGAACATCATCCCGATATAAAGAGATATCCATAAGCCCCACGGGAACATCAATTTTTTCAAGCTCCTTAATCTGAGCTGCAATTCTTCTGGCAATTGGTGCTCCTCTGGTAAGGATACCAATTATTCCCAGGCTCTTATGGTCGTCAACCTGCTCCAATATTTCATGCGTAATTCTGGTAATGGCCCGGGCTATTTTCTTTTGGTCCAGGACTGCTTTTGTGGCCACAGTCAAACAACGCCTCCAATTCTAATAGTATCTGAAATATCTATAAATAGATTTGAAAAATCTTTAAATAGAATTGAAAAATCTTTGATTTTTAGTTTAAGTTGAGAAAGACAGTGTTTTATCATTTTTTCCTTTAGTGACCTCCCGGATCACCTTAAAAGGGAGAATGTCAATATTCAGACATTTACGGTCTGATTCGGTAATTGAGATTATAACTTATATATCTTTTTAGTCAAGTGACCGCTTCAAGATTTTAGACTATATTCTCTTTTAGGAGAGACTTATATCCGAACAATTCACCTGATTCCGGTGAATTCAAGAATTGAGTTGTCTCAAAAAGAGAGTATTGATAGTTATCGGCTAAATAAAGCAGATTATCAGTAGTTTTTCCGATCACCTCCCGGTTATGAGAAATGACAATTATCCCTTTCCCTGAGTCTCTTAGCTCCTGTACAATCATAATAAACCGAAATATTCCATCAGAATCCAGCCCTGAGGTCGGCTCATCAAAAACAATAAAATCTGGCTCGGTTGAGATAGCCACAGCCAGGGCTAATCTTCTTTTCTCCCCTTCAGAAAGTGTAAACGGGTCTCTCTCTTTGAAAAGTGAGGGGTCTAAACCGGCCAAGGCCAAAAGATTCTCCATTTTTACAATATCTTCCTCGAGATCTGAATTCTTTAAACCAAAACTTAATTCATCCATGCAGGTTGTAAGAAAAAATTGTTTCTCCGGCTGCTGAACTGTGGCCGTGACCCGGCCTGTTAGTTTTTTAGGGGAAAGATGATTTCCATCTTTATCCAGATAAAAAACCCGGCCATCAGATGGCTCAATGAGCGAACATATCATTTTACCGAGAGTGCTCTTTCCCTGACCGGTTTTTCCTACAATTGCAAGAACTTCGCCTCGGTTGATATCAAGAGACAAATTTCTGATAACTTCATGGTCGTGAGAATACGAAAAAGAAATGTTACTAATGTTAATGCAGTTAACTTCCGGCTCTTTATTTTCTGAAGTATTTTTATTATTATAAATTTTAATCAGTTTCCTATCGGTAGAGCCAAGCTCTCCAATTGATGCTCTTGTGGTCAACTCTGTGTTTGAGAAAATCTCATCCGGGCTTTTGTCGGCAACAATTTCTCCCTCTGATAAGAGAATCAGTCTGCCATATTGCCGGGCAACATCTTTGAACTGGGTAATACGAATTATCATTAATTGCGGTGACTCGGCTCTAATTTTTTTGAGTTCATCGTCAAGCTGTTTTCGGCTGTGATAATCAACATAAGAGTCCGGTTCATCCAGAATCAAAAGCGATGGTTTCTGAATCAAAATTGAGGCGATGGCAACTTTTTGTTTTTCTCCTCCGGAAAGCTCAGAAATTATTTTTTCTTTCAGGTGAATTATTCCAAATCGTGACAAAAGAGAAATAATTCCTTTCTCCATGTCAGCGGGCGAGTATCCCATGTTTTCAAGCGAGAAGGCAAGCTCTCTTTCTACGGTCATGGCCACAAACTGGTCATCCGGGTTCTGGAAAATCATCCCGATTGGCAGACGACAGTTTTTGTTAAACTCTTTGTGAATTGTTCCGCGAGTAGGTTTTATTAAACCGGCAATAAGTCTGACCAAACTTGTTTTGCCGGAGCCATTGCTCCCCATAATTGTCAGCAATTCACCGCCTTTTATTTGCAGATTTATGCTTTTTAATATTTGAACAGAATTATTATTTACACTGTAAAAACAATTTTCCAGTTTTATCATAATTAAGAACTGGTGATATTACTTATGAGACAAGATTTCTTACTCCGGACAACAGATATCCAAATTCCTTACTGCACCGGCTTCATCCAATCTTTTTACAACGGTTGTGTAAGGGGCATTTTTGACATAGTCCGGTTTTTCTCTAACTTCTTCGGCAATCTGGTTCATGGAAGCGGCAAACTGTTCCAGTGTTTCTTTTGATTCAGTTTCAGTCGGTTCAATCATCATTGCCTCTGGGACAATTAACGGGAAATAAACCGTCGGCGGATGTACTCCAAAATCCAAAAGACGTTTGGCAATATCTGAGGTTTTGACGCCCAGTTTTCTCTGGCGACTTCCGGAAAGAACGAACTCATGCATGCAGTGATTATCATAGGGGAGATCATATTCATCACGGAGCATTTCTTTTAGGTAATTGGCATTTAGTACCGCATTTTCAGAAACTTTTTTGAGACCTTCGCCGCCATAGGTTTTTATGTAGGCATAGGCTCTTACAACATTACCAAAATTTCCGTTGAAAAATTGAAGTCTTCCGATTGAATCGGGGCGGTCATAGTTGAACCAGAGTCTTCCATCCGGCTCTTTTTGGAGGACGGGGAAGGGAAGATATTTTTCAAACTTTTCAGCAACGCCAATTGCTCCAGCTCCCGGTCCGCCGCCTCCGTGAGGTGTGGAGAAGGTTTTATGCAGGTTAAAATGCATCATGTCAAAACCGACATCGCCGGGGCGAAAAATACCCATATTGGCATTGAGGTTTGCTCCATCCATGTACATCAGTCCGCCTTTGGCGTGGACAATTTCTGCAATTTCTTTAATATGAGATTCAAAAATGCCAAGGGTGTTGGGATTGGTCATCATCATTCCGGCAACGGTGTCATCCATTACAGCGGCAACTGTCTCCGGTGAAATTATCCCTTTTTCGTTTGACTTAATCTGCAAAGTTTCATAGCCAACGGCCGCAACCGAGGCCGGGTTTGTGCCATGAGCAGAGTCGGGAATAATTATTTTGCTTCGTTTCTCTGAATTAGCTTTATGATAGGCGCGCATTATTAATAGCCCGGCAAACTCACCCTGAGCACCGGCAGCCGGCTGCAGAGAAATATAGGGGAACCCGGATATCTCCCCCAGATAACTTGAAACCATCTCCATTATGCGGAGCATTCCCGGCGCCGAACTGCAGGGAGCCAGAGGGTGATGCTCTCTAAAATCTCTATACGAAGCGGCGGCATCATTTAGCTTAGGATTATACTTCATGGTACAGGAACCAAGAGGATAAAAATCCGTGTCAATATGATGGTTCTTTACCGAAAGGGCGATAAAGTGACGCATCACTTCGCCTTCGGTCAATTCCGGAAGGGCAGCATCTTTATCCCTTTTAAATTTATCGGGGATTCTGCTTAACACTTCTTTTTCGCTGCTGTCTAATTTGGGAAGGGTGTATCCGGTTCTTCCCGGTTTTGACTTGTCGTATATGAGAATTTTTTCAGTCATATGAAATTACGATTATTCTTTTTCTTCTTCTTCATCTTGAGGTTTGAGTTTTGCTATCTGTTTAGTTACATATTCAAAATCAACTGCCTCCGGAAAATTCTTAATGAAGCTTTCAAAAACAGAGAGGGCCATTGTTGTATCACCAACTTTTTTGAGAACAAGACCCTGCCAGATTCTGGATTCTTCGCCAAAATATCCATCGGCAAAATCAGCAGAAACAGCTTTGTAATGCCCTAATGCAGTAGGATAATCTTTTGCCCGGTAAAAGAGATTGGCAATCGCCATGCGTCCTTCTGTGGAAAGAGAGTCTTTTGGTTCACCGGATTCTATTACTTTATTAAACCAGGAAATTGCATCATCCTGACCACCACGGTACTTAAATTTGTCGGCGATTTCAAAATACAAGTTGCGGTCTTCTTCTGTCTTGGCCCTATTTAGGAGGTCATCTAAAGTGCCGATTCCTTTTTTATAATCTCTTAAAATCTGCAAATATTCATCAACTTCCGCATAACCAACAATTCTATCAATTTCTGATTCATCAGCATTTATCAATACACCCGTTGGGTATCCGCTGATGTGATGCTTTTGAGCCAGCAGAGTGTCATCTTCGGCATTTATTTTAACCAGTATCATTTCATTGCTGAAGAAATTAATTGCTTTTTCATCCCTGAATACGACCGTATCCAGGCGTTTGCACCATTTTCACCAATCGGTGTAGAAATCTACCAGGACTTCCTTGTTTTCCTCACCTGCTTTTTTTAAAGCCTCTTGATAGTCAGTCAAATACGGCGATGACACTGCTGCCCGAGGCAGAGCAAACAAAGCCAGCATCAACACCATCAATGGACTTAGAAGTTGCTTCTTAATATTTAATTTCATCTCTCAAACTCCTTATATAATAAATTAGTTGTTATCATCTTTTGGTTGTGTTGACTGCCATCTCTCACCCAGAGTCATTTCCATTACTTCTTTTGCTTCCGCAAAATATGGCTCCGGAACCATCACTTCAAAAAGCATCGCTTTCGATGAGAAAAAGGCACCGAGTGACAAACCGGCGTTCCCAAAAAATCCCGATTTGGAAACAACAACAGCCGGAATATCATATGACTTCATAATTTCTCTGGCAAAGTCCGAAGAAATCTTATCTTCTATATGCCCCAGAACAACCCACTCAATTTCTCCACGCTCCAGCTTTTGGCCACAGAAATTACAGGTTGAAATCTGTTCATCAATTTCATTTTTACAATTAGGACAGAACATTAACCATTGCCCATTCTTTTAAACCGGATATTAACCGGTCAATTTCTTCATCCGTTCTTTTTTCGGTAGCGGCAATAATCAGACAGTCATCCATTCCATTGAACCATCTTCCGGCATCTATTCCGGGAAGAATTCTTTTTTCTACCAGACTCAATATAATTTCTTCGGCCGGTTTAGGTGTCTTAACGGCAAATTCTCTGACAAACGACCCCTTGAAATAGGGTTCAAACCCTTCGATCTTAAATATCCGATCAGACAGTTTCTGAGCATTTTCTGCAGAGAGCAGGGCTACTTTCTTCAATCCTGTTTTACCTAATAGAGACAGATATACCGATGCCGCCGTAGCACAGAGGGCTTGATTGGTGCAGATATTTGAAGTAGCTTTTTCTCTTCTGATATGCTGCTCACGAGTCTGGAGAGTCAGTACAAAACCAGTTTTCCCCTGGCTGTCTTTGGTACGGCCGGCAATCCGACCAGGCATTGATCTTACCAGCTCTTTTTTGGCGGCAAAAAACCCTAACAACGGTCCGCCAAAAGAGACCGGGATTCCCATCGGTTGCCCCTCGCCAATTACAATATCTGCTCCGCAATCTGAAGGAGTTTTTAAAAGTGCCTGAGCTATGGGGTCAATATTAACGATCAGTTTGCCGCCGACTTTATGAATCATCTCAGCGGCAACTTTTATATCTTCTAAGAGTCCAAAAAAGTTTGGCTGACTGAGTAAAATTGAGGCCGTGTTTTCATCAATCATATCTTCCAGACGATTGAAATCGGTATGGCCATCTTTCATAGGGACGACTGTAAGTTCAATATCTGTTCCACTTAAGTATGTGGAAATAACTTCGGCATAGAGAGGGTTTATTGATTGAGAAATCAGAACTTTTGTTTTTTTTGTAGTTCTCAGAGATAAGTTTACTGCTTCTGCCGCCGCAGTAGCGCCATCATACATGGAAGCATTGGCTACACCCATCCCGGTTAGACGACATATATGTGACTGGAATTCATAAATAACCTGCAACGTCCCCTGGGCTACTTCCGGCTGGTACGGGGTATAGGCGGTCATAAACTCCGGTCTGGTCATTATTGTATTCATTGCCGACGGGATAAAATGGTCATAAACTCCGCCTCCGGCAAAGCAAACCAATCCTGACCTGTTTTCTGAGGAAAGAGTTTTTATTTCTCTAAGCAGCTCAAGTTCTGAAAGTGCCGGAATGTCAAGGGGTCGCTTAAGCCTTAAATCTGACGGGATATTTTCAAATAGGTCTTCAATTTTGCCAACGCCAATTTTTTTTAACATCTCCCGGCGGTCATCATCTGTGTTTGGAATGTAGGTCATACTTTCTCTATTTAATCTACTTATCTAAATTTCTACTACTGCTCTATCAATTCTTTATAACTGCTGTCACTGAGCAATTGTTCAATCTCATCTTCATTTTTTAGCTTAATTTTCACCATCCAGCCA